>QMTG01000088.1 GCA_003649915.1 Thermoplasmata archaeon | reverse complement strand
GAAATCTTTATTGTTAAGTTTCCATACGGAAGGAGAAGGCTAAACCTGCCATTGGCATCAGTATATGTGTGGTCATGCGGAATATCATACTCATCAAAAACTGTTAAAAGCACATGCGGAGCTGGATAACCTGCGGTTGTTGTAACAGTCCCATTAAAGTATGCTCCCTCATAGTATTCCAAAAACACCACACCATGATACAGACTTGCTATCTCTGGAAGCACAACCCCTTTATTCTCCTTTGACAATTTTATTGCCTCATCATAAGAAACAGCATACCAGTCCTTGGTGTGGTTTTGGTAATCCTCATAGGGATTCCAGTACATGGTTTTATATGCTAGGCGGAAATGCGTCATGTTCCAGCCGGGCATTGTTCTGTATTGTCGCAGATTATCAGATAACGCAGGTATGCCATCAGTAGCACCGATATCTTTCCCTCTGTAGCCTATGTAAATCTTATAAAGCATGGTATTATAGAACATATCGGTGTAGACCTTCCTTGTACCTTTGACATGTGCATCTTGGGGGACATCATCAGGGTCAAATTCGCCCATGTCTGTGACAATTTTTATCTTGTAGAAATCTATGGGCGTGCCATCCTTGTCTATCCTGTGGTCTGAAAGTTTTATCGGAGCATAGAATATACTTCCAGAACGCCTCGGAAACGGGAAAAGTCTCGAATCTATTGCAAAATAACGAATGCTCCATCCGGTTTTCTCTATTAGGGCATGATAAAAGTTTGTGAGTTTCTCCCCTTCCAATTTTTCATTGAACATTACTTTAAGAACTGTGTACATGGCGTTTATTGGGTAAAGGTCTGCAGAGCGAGGGCCGTATTTATCAGGATTGTTCAAAACAATATCCACGTATTTTCTACCCTTATTCACTGTGGTCTTAAGAACATCTTCAATAAATTTCAAATCGTCATCGCTAAGGTAATGCAATAATACATCCTTTACACCATCACTCAACCCCCTCTTCTTGTTCTTGATAAAATCAGCCTCAATAAGCCTTGCACAAAAGAGTGCCACCGCCTCTCTCTCCCCCTGCGCTGCGATAGCGTTTCCAGCAAACTGATACCCATACTGGAAGTTATCTGCAACTGTTGGATGCTTGCCCTCCTGTATGCACTCGAAACCGTAGTCCCACCAGCTCAGAAACGCTGGCCTCTTTTCAGGAGAGACATCCGTATCCTGCTTTGAAAGCCATTCCCATGCATCTGACCAGTAAGATACCTCATACCATCTGCCTTTTTTTATGGGCAATGAGTAACCAAAAGCTCCAAGATACCATATTGATCCATTAACATCATCATAGTTTTTCGGTCTCATGAACCTAGGCATTATCTCGTAAATTTTGAGGTCAGCATCTCTCTTATATTCATACGGTATACTCGCATCAACTGCATACCATGCATTTGGAAGAATTATTAGAAACACAATGAATAGTGCACCGAGCACGTGCCTTACTCTGAAACTCTTCTTTATAGCACTCCATCCATACCCGCGTACGCTCCTGTATTTCTTGATAACTTCTCCGTAGTTAAGCCTATCAATCACCATCACGAGCACCCAAGCCGACATCAGTATGAAGACTGGGGTTGCATTGAAAACAAACCTCGCAGCAGATACTGCCATATAGATTGACATCAACGCCCACATTGATATGAAAAGCATAGCAGGCTTTGGTTCTTTTATGTATTCATAGATAGCATATCCTAGCCCCACAAAAGCCATAAAGAACGTTATTGGCCCAAAGGACAGGGCAAACCTGCTAAACCGTGGTGGTTGTGCCTCTGCAATCGTTGTATAAAGCTTGCTCTTTATTATATAGCCCATACCTGAGACTATTTTTTCAAAAACAAAAGGATGGAGGTATTTTAGGGATAAAGCAACTGCCAGAACAAGCACGCCCAGCATGGGCAGGGAAAGCAACCAAGGCCAGTCCCTTAGCACGGATGATATGAAAACAAATAACGCCACGGAGAAAACCATAATTATTGGTATCGAAAGCCATTTCATGGAATGCAACCCAACATCGTAATACAGTACTATTGGACCGTATGAAAAGGCGCCAAAGAACAATATAAGTACACCCAGTGCAAAGTTATCCAATTTTCTGAACAAATTTATGACAGTCTGGACAGCAAAGTACATTATGAACAATACAATAATGTAAATGAATCCAGTCCATACAAACGCTGCAGAAGCCACTGCAAGCCCGGCAAATGATGCGTAGTGTAAGGATTCTCTATTCTCCCTCATGCACATTAGAAAGCCCTCAAAGATTGAGCGTGGGGACTTCCACGTACTCACATACTTTTTCTCTTTAATCACTTGAAGTGCTCTCAGCATAAAGTAGGCCGCAGTGACTATGAAAAACATTGCCATGGCGTCGTGGTCTGCGTTTGTAAGAACAGACCTTTCAATATGCCCTGGGGATATTGCTAGGAGAAATGCTGCCCAGAGACCAACCTTTCTGTTAAATGCGGTTTTTCCTATGAGATAGAGGGGGAAAATTGTAAGGGCGCCAAAGAGCGATGTGGAAAATATAAATGTGTACCATGAGGCGAGATAAACATCGCCATGCGTAAAGGGTGAGATAATGTATGCCGATAATACCACGAACCAATGGTAAAACGGAGGTCTAGGATTTCTTGCAGATATCGGATAGTTGAGCAGTGGGTCAATAGTGTTCTGGTATGACATTGAGCGATGAGTGGACAACATATAATCAATTATTCTCCTATGATAGTATGAGTCCGAGCCCCCAGATACTGAAAACTCACCAGGTATGGGGGAGTTTGATACTGAGGGCCAATATGCAGACAATGATCTGAGTGTGAAGGCGAAGACGAATATTGCAATCAGGATTAGTGCAGTGCGATTGTCTCCAATCCATCTCTTAACTTTAGACCACACAACCATCGCCACCGGACTTCGGCTATAAACAAAACACATTAAATATTTTTCTACATTTTTGGTGTATATCAATATTTCAAGCACTGGGTGATTGGCAAGATGGGCGATGATATAAAGATAGTACGAGGAAGAAGGGAGGACTTGCGTGTGCTCGTTGACCTTTATCTAGAGGCGTATAGGGACATGGAATACTATCATTACAGGAAGAGAAGAGACGTTAACAGGTATTTTAAGTGGATGTTTTCAAGGGATAGTAATGGGCTATTTATAGCCCTAGATGGCGATAAAGTTGTAGGCTTCGTTTTCTGTGATAAAAACTGGTACAGTTTTCATGAAGAGGAAGTTGTAGGCGAAATACATGAACTTGTAGTGCATCCAGAATACAGAAATAGGGGTGTTGGTAAAAAGCTTGTAGAAAAAGCAATCAAATACCTTGGCAGAGAAAAAATAGAGTTGTGGGTTGGCGGAGAGAATGTCAGGGCAATAGAATTCTATAAAAGACTTGGGTTTGTGCCAAGGGAGAAATTCGATGTATGGCTGCGGATGGTTAAGGTGATAAAAAGGTAATGTTTGAAGCGGACATACCTTTTTGTTAGCGTTTTGAACAATTATATTTTTGATAACCAAATATTTCACATAAACATTACCTTTAAATATAAATACAGGTGTGCAATCATCCAATGGCTGGTGGTCCAAATGCCAGGATGGGTTATTGTTGGGACTCAGTGGGGAGATGAAGGCAAGGGTAAAATAACGGATTATATTGCCAAGGATTTCGATTACATTGTGCGATTTCAGGGCGGAAACAACGCAGGGCATACTATTGTAATTGATGGTGAAAAATTCAAATTTCATCTAATCCCGAGTGGGATATTGCGCCCCGGAAAAATTGTTGTAATAGGTAATGGTGTTGTTATTGACTTGGCAGTGTTGAGAAAAGAGATAGAAGATCTAAAAAGCAAGGGGGTAGATGTGAGCGGTCTCAGAATAAGCAATAGAGCAAATATAATAATGAAATACCACCGCCTTCTTGATGGGGCGGAGGAGGTTTTTAGAGGTGGTGGAAGCATAGGCACAACCAAGCGCGGGATAGGGCCAGCATACTCAGACAGAGCTGCGAGGGCAGGGATAAGGGTAGGGGATTTGTTTTCGCCTGCTCTTAAGGAGAAGGTAGATTTTGTTGTATCACTAAAAAATAAAGTATTGAAAGATGTCTACGGCATTGATGAAAAGTTAAATCCCAATGAAATATACGCGGAACTTCTTGAACACAGGGATTGTATAAAGGAGTATGTAACCGATACCGCCATGCTTCTCAACAACGCATTGGATGAGGGGAAAAAAGTACTTTTTGAGGGTGCACAAGGCACAATGCTGGACATAGAGCATGGCACATACCCATATACAACATCCTCGCACACAATCTCGGCAAGTGCATGCATAGGCACAGGTGTGCCGCCGAGGAAGATAGACAAGGTTATCGGCGTGGCAAAGGCGTATACAACAAGAGAGGGTTCAGGGCCGTTCCCCACAGAATTAAGTGGCGATATTGGCGAGTACATGAGGAAAATGGGTGGCGAGTTTGGGACAACAACTGGAAGGCCAAGAAGGTGTGGTTGGTTAGACTTGGCCATCGTACGCTACGCATGCATGCTCAATGGCATAGATGAGATTGTTATAACAAAGTTGGACGTCCTTGGCGGGATTAAGAGGATTAAGGTGTGTGTTGGCTATGATCTTGATGGCAAGAGGATTGATTATCCGCCATCAACGTCCCATGAATATGATAGATGCGTTCCCATTTATGAAGAAATTGAGGGCTGGGATAGGATGGAAAGGGATGAGTGGGCTGAGATTTGCAAGAAGGGGTATGATGCCATGCCCGAGGGTGCGAAAAATTACGTAGAACTGATAGAGGAGTTTTGTAAGGTGCCTGTGAGCATGATATCCGTTGGCCCTGAGAGGAGTATGACAATAATCAAACACGATTGATTATGCAATGATCTCAGCAATTTT
>QMTG01000087.1 GCA_003649915.1 Thermoplasmata archaeon | reverse complement strand
GTGCCCTCACAGAGGCGCAGAAGAGGGCGTTACAGAAGATTAGGGATTTCATGAAAAGATTTGGAGGCACAGGAGTGCAGGAGTGCATTGAGCGCGCGGTCTATGATATGCTCGGCATGATTGTTGTGTATCCTGTGGAAGATGAGAACCATCTCACGGACAAAGACGGTAATGTGCTTCCCGATGCCTATCTCATGCCAAAGGGCTCCACGGCACTAGACCTTGCATACAAGGTGCATACAGACCTTGGAGAAAACTTCATAAGAGCGATAAACGCCAGGACTAAGAGAGTTGTTGGTCATGATTACGAGTTGAAGAACGGGGACATAATTAAGATTGTGGCAAAGGCGTAGGGGTCTGGGTGATGAAATACCTGCCTTACGTTGCATTCGCCATCGCCTTCGTCTTTGGAGCGCTCACATGGATTGCCAAATATGTGTGGGTTGATAAGGAAAAAACGCAAACTTTCGCCTTTATAGCAATAGTTGCCACACTCACCTTCATGATTTGGGCTCTGTTTTATTCAGGCATTTAGTTCATGCCAAACTTTGAGTCCAGTTTTTCCCGCATAAGCACGATTAAGCAAAAATGGAAAAATTATAAATTTAGGGTGCACATCAGTGTTGCAATGCATGGCTACGATAAAGCGCTCAGGATTGACCCGTGGGCTGCTGAGAAATACGAGAACTACGCCGAAATCATGGAAAAGTTTGGCATAGAGCGTTTTGATTTTTCCCTACCAAACATGCACAGGCTTTTGCGCAGGGGTATAGTGTTTGGGCATAGAGATTTTGGGAGAATTTACAGGGCGATAAATAGAGGGGGGAGATTTGCCATACTCACAGGCTTATCCCCCTCAGGAAAAATGCACCTAGGGCACAAGATGGTCATTGAGCAGGTGATATATTACCAAGGTCTTGGAGCAGACGTTTTTATAGCGGTTGCAGACCTCGAGGCATACGCCATACGCGGTATTCCTCTTGAGAAATCTGAAAAAATTGCCAGAGAGGAGTACGTGGCGAATTACATAGCACTCGGGCTTGGCGAAAAAAACTGCCAGGTATACTATCAATCAAAAAGACAGGAGGTAAAAAATCTGGCAATGTTTATGGGAGATAAGGTTAATCTCTCGGAAATGCAGGCAATATACGGTTTTTCTGGTGATACAAGCACCGCCCATTTAATGACTCCCATGATTCAGGTGGGCGATATACTGCACGTTCAACTCGAAAAATTTGGAGGGCCTAGACCCACACTCGTGCCCGTGGGCATAGACCAAGACCCGCATATCAGGCTCACAAGAGACCTTGTTGGAAGGCACAGAGTGTACAGTGTGATTAAGCAGGATGTGGGTGTCGGTGTGTTTGTGAAGGGCGAGGGTGATGCAAAGAAGTTAATTGAACTGGCGAAGGATGTGCTGTCTAGCGCCTACAAAGAGTTTGAGGTCAACCTGCCATATAGGGCGCTCTACGTGAGGGATGCAGAGAATGTTGAAGAAGTCAGCGAAATACTCATGGAGTGCGAAAAGAGGGTAAATCCACTGGCCTTCTACATGCCGTCCTCAACATACCACCAACTCATGACAGGAATAACAGGCGGAAAAATGTCTTCGAGTGATGAGAGAAGTGCCATATTTCTATCTGACGGACCTGATATTCTTCGCAAGAAGGTCATGAACGCATTAACTGGTGGTGCTGTGTCTGCGGAAGAGCAAAGGAGAATTGGTGGAAAGCCTGAGAAGTGCACAATTTACGAACTCTACCTTTACCACCTTATTGAGGATGATGATGAACTTGAAAAAATATACAGAGAGTGCAGGGGCGGGGAAAGGCTCTGCGGTCAGTGCAAGAAAGAGGCATTGCAGTATTTGGAGGAAATGATTGCAGATATTGCTGAGAAAAGGAAATGGGCTATGGACGCAATTGATGACTATGTCAGGGGTGATTGAAACGAGGATTGTGATAACAGGAGCATCTGGCCAAGTTGGCAGTTATCTCATCGATATATTGCGCAGCCACGATATTGTTGGTCTTGATATGCGACCGCCAAAGATAGATGCGCATAAAAGATGCGTGCATCTTGTTGATGTTAGATTTAGCATGGACGAGTTTTTTAGGGGGTGTGATGCGGTTGTGCACTCTGCTGCTCAGGTGAGTGTCGCATATTCCATAAAAAATCCCAAGTTTGATGCGGAAAACAACGTTGTTGCAACCGTTAATGTGCTGGAGTGCGCTAGAAAAAACGATGCCCGTGTTATTTTCTTGTCTTCTGCCGCAGTATATGGCGAGCCTGAGTACGTTCCAATAGATGAGGAGCATCCAAAAAACCCTAAATCGCCCTACGGCATTAGCAAACTTACGGGGGAAAGGTATGTGCAACTCTACCAGGAGCTTTACGGGCTGAAATGTGCTATAGTACGCCCATTCAACATATACAGCCCAAGGGCTAGGTTTGGTCAAGGAGAGGGTGGTGTTATATACAGATTTGTGGAAAGGGCGATAAAGGGCTCCACGCTTCACATATTTGGCGATGGGAAGCAGACCAGGGACTTTATTCACGCAAAGGATGTGGCTAGGATGATTACGCTAATTCTACAAAAGGATTTGTACAGTGTTTTTAACTGCGGTAGTGGTGTGGAGGTATCGCTAAACACCCTCGCCTATTTAATCAGAGATGAAATAAAGAGCAATCTTGGTAGAGAAGTTGATATTCAATACCTGCCCCCAAGGGAAGGGGAGATTGTAAGAAGTTGTGCAGACATGAGTAGGGCAAGGGAAGTGCTGGGGTTTAGCACCAAAATATCACTTCTTGAGGGCATTAGCGAGCTTATCAATGAACTTTCCAAGAAATGACTCTACAAGCTCGGAGTACTCCGAGGATTTTTTAATGGAATAGTTGTATGCAAGGACTGCAACCACTATCCCTGCTATAGTGTCCTCCAGCCAGTGCTGCCCTAGCATTATTGTGCTTGCAGTTATCAGAAATGCCAATATTGCTATGAAGTACTTTGACTTCAACCCAGACCTTATAAACGCCAACGCCATTATTATTGATAGAAATGTGTGTGCACTCGGAAATGTAAATGTAGGCTGCGTGAAAAAGTTTGTACTGCTTATCCTTTGCCCAGACCAAAGGACTAAGTCTTCCCTGTATCCGCACCCCACCCAGTAGGGCTCGTACACTGCAAAGGCGAAAAACATGGGGTAGACCACAGCGTATGATATTATATAGGCGTATATGACTAGGTCGAAGTCTTTGTATTTTCTCGCTGCCAAAAGCAGTATTGAGCCTCCAACCAATATTATCGGTAGGCCAAGATAGTAGCTCAACTTGAAAATTATGGACAAGGCTGCACTCTTTACCATAAGAGAGTGTGCCACTTCAAGCACCCTTATATTTCTCTCGTTCATGAATATGGCTGTTACATCTATAGGTCGGGCAAACCTGTACAAAAGGTAAAGAGTATAATATGCCAATGTGAAAAGCGCACCCTCCAGTGCCCTTATGTAACATCGTCTATCTTTGAAAACTGAAATAAATGCTGAAGGCACACCCTAGCCTCCTTTGTATTACCGATGCTTCACTCTTTTTCTTCCTCTTCTTTCTTGGGCTTAATTGGCTTCTTAACCACTACCTTCTTTGCCACTACATGCTTCTTTACTGGGCGCTTAATAACCACCCTCTTGGGGGGTACTTCCGCTGGCCCCTCGCGCTTTATCACTTTCTTTGGCACGACTGGTACCTCTTTCTTTTCAGCCTCGGGCACAGGAGCCTTTGGTGCTTCTGGCTTAGCAGCCTCAACTTTTGGCGTGGGCGCCTTCGGTGCAGGTATTCTTGGTGGGGCGCCCCTCTCGGGCGGTGCTGTCGGCTTTGGCGGTGCCTCCTTGGCTTTTGCTGCTGGCGGCTTCTCCTCTATTTTCGGCTTCTCAGGAGGTTTTGGAACCTTTGGAGCCTCAGGAACCTCCTTTACTTCCTCGGGCGGCTTTTCTTCCTCAACCCTAGGTGCTGGTAATGGCGAGCCACACTTGTGACATATTGTTGCAGTACTTGGGTTAAGTGTGCCGCACTGTGGGCACTTTATTGGTTTACCCCTCTTTTCCTCTTGTAATATAAGCCATGCATCAAACGATATATAGTCCGGATGGTTCTTCCACCATTCCGCAAACTTCTCCTCGCTATACTCGGGACCAAGCTCTTTCTTTGCAATCTCTCTGTACTTGTCCAGCATCTCCTCATATTTCGCCCTCATGAGTTCCCTGTACTCCTTCTCCTTCTCAAGCGCTACAACAAATTCCGCACCACACTCTGGGCATACTTCGGAGTCTGCAGGAATCCAAGCACCACACACGCTACACTTCGCCGTGTCTTTCTCAAACTCAATACCGCACTTCGGACATTTCTTCGAGCCTGCTGGTATTATCGCACCACACTCACCACACTCTACAAACTTTCCAAGACCATATCTATACATGTACCAAGATGTTGCACCAAAAACTGCAGCGATCACGATTGCTATTGCAATGTATACCCACCATGGGGTCTTCACAGCTATTGGCGCCTTCTTAACAACAATGTTTACCGCCTCACTCTCATAAATGCCTCCCTTATAGTTCACGACTGCCTTTATTGTGTACGGACCTGTATCGGATGGAACACCGAGGTATGCATAGAACACTCCCGAAGCGTCTGGAGATACACCACTAATATTACTGTACAATTTGCCCTCCTTATAAACAAGCACCGATACACTCACTGCACTCAGGTTGGAGGGGACAGGCGATATTCTACCACTCACCACTATAGCGTTGCCGCCTATCTCAAAAATCTTATTGGCCTCAGGGCTCGTTATTAATACATTGAGCAACGGGAGACCAACGTTTACCTCTATATACACCATGTTGTCCGACTCATTGTACTCATTCACAGCCCCTTCAGGGTTTGTGTAATTCCCTGGGTCAACATAGAATATGAGTGTATGATTTCCAACACCTCTCAACGTTATGTTTAATGATACTGTCACGTTACTCATCGGCCCTATGCTGCTTATTGTTGTATTTGCTACCGGGGGTTTGCTCACATTCCCATCATACACACCTATGGTCACGTTCTTAGCAGCGGAAGGCTCCTTTGCTACAGCGACCACAACATTATGCACCGTTATGTT
>QMTG01000086.1 GCA_003649915.1 Thermoplasmata archaeon | reverse complement strand
GAAATGATCTGCATGAATGTTAGAAGAAGGAGTATACTGAGTAAAAATATGGGCGTGCTCTTCAACTTTTTTGTTATATTTATGCTCCTGAACTCATTATTTATACCTTTTAATAGTCAGGTAGATGCTCAACATGAAATATGCGATACGGTGGAAGGCGCGTCCGAGAAAAGTGTGAGGGGAGAGAACGATAATGTTTCTCACGTAGCCTGTGATGAAGTTGATGGCAAGGTGTGCTATGAGGACTCTGAGCAGTTTTTAGATAATGAGAGAGTGTCATATGCGTCCACAAATGGTACATATGCATCCATACGGCCCATTAAAGATTTGGGTATGGCAAAGGTTTTCTCAAACCTACCCTCAGTACTTAGGTATAGCATTGAGAATATAAGCATAATGGGTGCATATATTGAGAACGAAACAGTTTGGAACATTAGCAACGAGGGCAAAGTTCGTTATTATCCCAAAAGACAGCAATCTCAAGAGTCCAAAGGGAGCAATGAGGCAAACAGATACATACTCATAGTGAATCGTAGTAATATTGAGTTTGCAGAAAGTGCTATAAGAAGTATAGGCTTCAAAATTTTATGGAAATACAGGAATGTAATAAGTGGCTTTTGTGTCATAGGCCCAGCAGACAAGATAGGGCTATTGCAGGATGAGGGATATGTGAAAGCTGCATACCCGGACCGTTACGTACACGCAAGTCTAATTGACAGTGTGCCATTAATAAATGCAACGTTGCTCTGGGGTGCTCTTAACATTTCTGTGGAAAATATGAGCGGATGTGATGTAAGGGTCGCCATAATAGATACCGGAGTGGATTATACCCACCCAGACCTAGGGGGGAATGAAAACCACAGCGGGCTCTTTCCTAACTGGAAGGTGATAGCAGGATACGATTTTGTTAACAATGACACTGACCCAATGGATGACAATGGACATGGTACACATGTAGCCTGCATAATCGCAGGGACCGGGAATGCATCATCGCACAAGGTGTGCGGCGTAGCACCAAATGCACTGATAATGGCGTATAAGGTGCTTGATAAGGACGGAAGAGGATACGTCTCTGATATAATTGCAGCAATTGATAGTGCTGTTGATCCTGATAATAATGAGAGTACCGATGATGGAGCAGACGTAATAAATCTAAGCCTTGGGGGCTGGGGATGTAATGACGACCCATTGTGCGAGGCTGTAAAGGGAGCTACTGAAAGAGGAGTCATTGTTGTTGCGGCTGCTGGGAACTTGGGGGCTTACGGTAACTTTACAGTAGGGTCGCCGGCATTATCTCCCTATTGCATTGCTGTTGGAGCAACAACGCACCTAAACGGTAGTCATGATAGTGGTGGTCCTGATAAAGTGTCCTGGTTCAGCAGCATAGGACCCTCGTATGATTACACAATAAAGCCTGATGTTGTTGCCCCGGGAGGCGACGTTGAAGTATTGCATGAGAATAACACAACAAAGTACAGCATGGAGTACGGTGTCATGGCGGCAAGGGCAAAGAATACATCCCTTGGCTATATAATTAATGATTACTATACAAGGCTGAGCGGTACATCCATGGCCGCACCGCATGTCGCAGGACTGGCAGCACTTCTCCTTCAAAAATATAAGTATGCCACACCACACGAGATTAAAGCCAGAATATGTTGCTGTGCAAAGGACATAAACTATAGCGCCTATGTGCAGGGTGGGGGAAGGATTGATTGTTATGGGGCTTATAAAACACCGATAATAACCAACGTAACACAGCTGAGTTTTGGTAGTATACGTGAGACCCCAACAAAGGTTGTAAGAGTGATTCAAGTGAAAAACATAGATGACGCTCATGTAAACTTGAGTATAAGGGTAGATGTTAAGGATTATGGAAATTACTCAATACACACTGATAAAAAGAGAATGAGCCTATCCCCTAGCCAGAGTGAAAGTATAGCAGTAACACTTGAACTTCATGGTAAATGCAATGGGATATACACAGGATATGTTGTTATGACGTGGGAGAACAGTATTGGGAGTGGAACTTACAGAGTGCCCTATCAGTTTATCATGACAAAAAGGCCCGACCTATACATAAACAACAGCGCCCTTGTTCTTGAGCCTGCAGTGCTTGGAAAAGATATGGGGATAAACCTGACTATTGTCAATATAGGGGGTGGGAACGCAACAAACACCACCCTTTTTGCAATAATATATCGACACTATCCGCAGACCGGATTAGTTCTCATGTATGATTATATTACTAAAAAAATAGGCACAGTACATGCTGGAGAGAGAAAGAAAATAGCCCTGCACTATAATATTAAGGACATACATTTATGTGCATTGGGGATTATTCTCACGGCAGATGATGACCTGAACTGGGGGAGCAATTATCTCCTTCGCTTTTTCCATGTACGTTCTCCGGATATTGTGGTAGAGAGTGTTTCTGCACCACAAAACTGCATGAGTGGTCAGAATATACCGATAATTGTCTGTGTGAAAAATGCTGGGGATTGGAACGCATCAAACATATACTTGAGGGTATATTACAAAGCAATACCTGAGGGCAGTGAGGGCGTGATTTGGGAAGATTATATTACCCTTCAATCAGGATGCGAGAAAAACATAACCCTCACATGGTCACAACCCCACTACGGCCTATATCGCATAATTGCGGTGGCGGATGCTGACAACAGCATATGGGAGGAAGATGAAAAAAATAACGCGGGGGACAAAGAGATTGTTGTTATGTGCGATGGTGTGGATTTGATGCCACTCCGCCTTGTAACATCACCGCCAATACCAGTTGAAAAAATGGCAGCGAAGGTGGAAACTATAATGTACAATCTTGGAAATGCGGATACAAACGCATCAGTCGCACTTTTCGAAAATGGCGTGTACGTAAACGGTAGCATGTTCTTCCTTCCCCACGGCTCGAAGATAACAATATACATAAACTATACACCATCAAAGCGTGGTCCATCTGATATCCTCGTATCTGCTGATCCGTACAATAATGTGAGTGAGGTAAACGAGTCTAACAATAATGTAAGCACATGTATGTACATAAGCGGATACGATGAGTGGCCAATGCCCATGCACGATACGATGAACAGTGGATACAGTCCATACTCCCCCATGAAAACAAAGGGTAGAGGGGTAAAATTGATGGAAAAATACGTCGGGTCTAAGTATATGCCAGTTGGCGTAGCTCTCTCAGACATAAACAATGACTGTTATAATGAAATAATTATGAGCTTTGGGGGGCTAGTGCATCAAACATACGGTGGTGTTATGTGCATATCGCATAATGGCACAGAAATATGGGAGTTTCATACAAGAACAACATCGTTTGGTGCTTGGGTAACCCCAAGATTCGTTGACTGGGATGCCGATGGAGACCTTGATATGATTGTTGGTGGGCTTTTCGGAAGCATCCATGGATACCATGGATATATGTACGTATACATAAACAATGGGACAAACGCCAAACCATCATATAATTACAGTTTTAGGCTGGAAGACGTAAATGGTGATGTAGTGGACGTGGGCTATCGCTCAGTGCCTTGGATTGTTGACTGGGACAATGACAGAAGGTTTGATTTAGTTGTGGGAAGTTATTATTATGATGGAGAGACTGAGCATTCGTACGTTTACTTATTCAGGAATGTTGGAACACTTTCATCCCCTCAGTTCAACTCCGGGGAGAAAATTTATGCAGGCAATGAGCCAATAGACCCAGGCACGTGTTCATTTCCTACTGTTATTGACTGGGATGGGGACGGGAAGAAAGATCTTCTCCTCGGCGTTACTGTGTGGAATGATTCTGACAGCAGATATCATGGCTATATATACTTTTATAAAAATATTGGTCTAGATGCAAAACCCAGATTTTCAAATTATGAAATTCTCAAGTGCAACGATAGCGCAATTGACGTTGAGGGGGCGGAGCCGTCAATATATCCAATAGATTGGGATGGAGATGGAGACCTAGACATCGTTGTTGGAAACGGGGCAGGTTATCTTGACATATTCCTTAGAAATGAGAATACTACAAATCTTGTAAAGGGTGGAAGGGTGATAGGTCATGGTGGACCCTATGATAACAGTGGTTTACTCAAGACGTTCTCAAAGTCAGCACCAAACATTTTTGATTTTGATGATGATGGACAGAGTGATATAATAGTTGGTGATATGCGTGGAAAAGTGTACGTTTATACGAATAATGGCAATACGTTTGATTTCAAAACATGGCTTGAAGGAACTGAGGATAGCCCTGTATACTCGTGTCCTGTAGTTGCGGATATTAACATGGATGGTAAGCAGGAAATAATATTTTCATCGTACAATGGAAAGGTTTATTGTTTAGGGCCCGACGGTAAAAAACTCTGGGATTACGTAATAATAAATACATTTTTCAACACCCCAATGGTTGCAGACGTGTCAAAAAATAGTAAAGGCCTTGAAGTAATCGCAGGAAACGGGTTTGATTTTCCCACAGGCTCACCCTTTGAGAGTGTAACCACCCTGTACACGATAAGCAGCGATGGGAAATTGTTGTGGAAAAAAGACTTTACAAGGTACCCATATGCGTCTATAGGGCTCAGTGTATCGATTGCGGACTTGAACCACGATGGAAACATGGAAATAATAGTTCCAGTTGAGGGGGATGGTGTTTACTGTCTGGATAGTTACGGAAATATTGTATGGTACACTCGTATGAGTGGAGCAATATATGCAGGAATATACGATTTGGACATGGATGGAAATTATGAAGTTTTGGTCCTAGATTATTGGTCGTTGCATTGCCTTGACCACTATGGTAAAGAGTTATGGCGTGTTAACAATGCAACAACTCTGTTCGCAATTGCTCCCAGTAGTTCCAGTAATCATGTGGTCTTGGGCGGAAATATGGGGGCGTTTGTGATAAACAGCACTGGGCGTGTGTATTCAATACTAGGGCAACAAAGAGTCTATGGCTATCCGATAGTTGGAAATCTGGATAATGACTACTTGGCAGAGGCACTCTTCTCAACAAAAGATGCAGTCTTTGCATACGAGATTAATGGAACAATGCTTTGGAATTATTCTTTCTATCACTCCCTTGTTTGTGCCGTTGGTGACATAAATACTGATGAATCTCCAGACATCGTCTGTATCAATGACACATCTCTCCTTGTT
>QMTG01000085.1 GCA_003649915.1 Thermoplasmata archaeon | reverse complement strand
CACCAGCATAGTCCACTACAATTTTTGTCCAGGAAACACCACCCGGGGTGTAATTTCCGCCAGGTGAATCGGTAAGACTGTAATTCCCGCTGTGTGATTCGTTTCTTGTCAAAGCCCACTCGTTTGTATCGAACCTTGTTGTTCCCTCCATTGTTTCATTTATCACAACACCAGGGATGCTGTCCAGTATTGCGATTTTATGTATAAACCACCCTTCATCCTCATCCCTGTCATCGCTGTAACACCGGAACCTTATCGCTGTCATATCCCTTCTTAGCGAGATTGTATCTGTTCTAATTCCAAATTTTCCATCATACCTTCTCAGCAATCTCCACTCGCCATTGATATAGCCCTCAATCGCCCCATAATCACCTTGGGCAAATGATGCTCTGTGCGTTATTATGAGGGCTGGGGATACAAGCGATGATAGGTTAAAGTACTGGTATACAAGCGAGTCGTTCCTGTTCGGCTCATAAACAGAGCCGCTGTTCCATGCAAAGGCGTAGTCATTGTTGTCAAGGGTAACATGCCATAAACTCTCCCAAGAATTCTGCGAGCGAAGCATCCCGAGGCTGTTGTATTCACACGCCTTATCATCATCATAGCCATTCGGAAAAACTGTATAAAGGGCATCGCACATTTTTGTGCTTATCAGCGGCACAAGCATGTCTTGAGCGCCTTGATAGGCGTTGCATGTATAGCTGATATCTATTATCGCGTCCGTATCTTTGTCTGTGTTTATGAGCCCCTTCACATCTACATCCAAGTTTTGCCCAATCTGTGATGCATGATATGGCTCACTACCGCTTATCATTACACCGCAGTACACCTGTCCCTCAATTCCAGGCTCAAAAGTTCCGTATGGTTTTTTCCTAGGGTTTCCTTCCTCAACCATCCAGAGATATCCCTTCACGCCAGCAGTCTTTGACCTGAGTTCTGGTATGTCAAGCTTTCCATCCCCGTCCCCACCATTCTCTTTAGCATCAAAATAGTCTATAATCTTCCCCCTCAGTATGTTTGCATCGCTTCCCGTTACCGTCCACCTAATCCTCCCCCCTCCACTCAAATCTCTAGCACCAATCACATAGGTTCTCGTTGACACCATGGTTGATCCTGTATATTGGGGTGCGGCAAGAGATATTATTGATAGCAATGTCGGAAGAATAGTAATCAGGGCAAACACCAACGCAATAACCTTTCTCATCATGATTATCACATCCAACACTGGTAATTCTTCAAGGGTTTAAAAAGATTTTTTATCCCTCCCAGTGTATACCAATGTCGTGCTTTATTCCAAGCGCATCAAAAATCTTAGCCGATATATAATCGGCAAGGTCATTAATATTATGTGGTTTGTGATAAAAAGCGGGCGATGCAGGCAATACCACCGCTCCCGCCTCCGCCAAACCCAACATGCATCTTATGTGCACGGTGGAGAGGGGCGTATCTCTCACAACAAGCACCAGTTTGCGCTGCTCCTTCAGCATAACAGTGGCTGCCCTGCATATTAGGTTATCACCGATTCCCTGCGAAACCTTGCACATGGTGGAGAGTGTGCACGGAACAATAACCATTGCTTCATATCCCGATGTTCCTGATGATGGTGGGGCTGTTAGGTCATCGTTGGAGTACAAAGTTTTGCAGTATTTTTTCAATTCATCAACATCTATGCCGAGTTCGTGCTTTAAAATAAATATTCCTGTGCTGGAGGGTATGACATGTATTTCGTGCCCCAGCCTAGAGGCATGCTTTATAAAATTGGTAGCATATAATGCACCTGAAGCACCTGTTATTCCCACAAGAATTCTCATGTGTGCAGGTATGGCTATGAGGCATAAAAATTTTGAGGGTGGTGTGTATCCACGTGGTGTATGGAAATCCCAAAGTCCCACCCTAGGTATAAATCGCTCATGAAAAGGGAAAGAGTTGTTAAAGGCGTTGAGAATGGAATGGTCGTGCTCGAGGGGTTAATAGCCCACGGTAGAGGCGAGGCTTTCGATTACCTGATTGGAGAGAAAACAACAAAGCATGCTTTGATTGCTGAAAAGACCGCTGTTGCCCATATAATTACGGCAAAAAACCCTGTGCTATCCATCAACGGAAATACTGCAGTGCTTGCTGGAAAACACATAGTGGAATTCGCAAAAATCACAGGTGCAAAGATTGAGGTTAATTTATTCTATAGAACAGAGGCTAGGGTCAAGAAATTATGCGAATTTATTCGCTCACTTGGTGCGGAAAGAGTTCTTGGAGAGGTCGGGAATGCGCACATACCAGGGCTTGAGCATCCAAGGGGTATATGTTCAATGGAGGGAATATACAGGGCGGATGTTGTATTGCTTGCTCTCGAGGACGGAGATAGAACAGAAGCCCTCAAAAAAATGGGAAAAACAGTTATTGCCATAGACCTCAACCCGTTATCGAGAACCGCGCGTACGGCAGATGTCACAATTGTTGATGATGTCGAGCGGGCATATATGAACATGTGTGCCCTCGCCATGAAAATGAAAGTGTATGGCACAAAACACCTTGAAGAAATAAAGGAATCCTTTGATAATGAGAACAACCTCAGGGAAATCCTCCGCCAAATATGCAAGAGGTTTGAGTGATTGAAAAATCTTGGATAAAAAAACGCTTATTTCTTTGCCTCACTCAACATCGCCCCCACAATGCATTTCTAAATAATATAGAGAAGGTAAATATACGCTGTTGCTATGAGTATGGATACTGCTGATGCTGGCAAAGCGTATCTGAACCATTCTCTGGTGGATATTGGGTATCCGAACCTGTGCGATAGAGAAATGACTATTACTCCAGCTGATGAGCCTATTGGTGTGGCGTTTCCCCCGAACCCGACACCAAGTGCCAGTGCCCACCAGAGTATGTTTTTGCTCCCTATGTATTTTATGACAGGTATTAGGACCGCAGTTACAGGTATGTTGTCAACAAATGCTGTGAGTACTGCAGTCAGCCATAGAATAATAAAGGTTGCAAGCATTTCGTGATTGCTAGATATGGAACCAACGGCATTTGCCACGTAATTTAAAATTCCAGCCTTGTCTACAAAGCCAACAATTATGAAAAGTCCCGCAAAGAATATCAAGGTTGTCCACTCCACCCTGTAAAGGACGCGTTCTGGCCTTTTTCTATTGAACAAAAGGGACAGTGCACCCCCTATGATCGCAGCATATGCTGATGATATACCAAGTCGGTCATGCATAACAAAAAGAAATATTGTGAATGCTAGGATTAAAAGAACGAGTTTCATCTGCCTGTAGTCTCTTATCTTCTTGGAGGGGTCAATAGCCATTATGCTCTCCCATTCCACATCACCCTCTCCCTCAGCCCATCCCCTAAAAATAACCCTAGCAATAAACAACGCCGCCACTATTGTTAGGATCACAGGAAGCATGAGATAAACTATGAACGAATTAAACGATAGATTTGCTGCTGATGCGATCATTATATTGGGAGGGTCGCCTATCATTGTTGCCACACCGCCAATGTTCGACAACACTGCTATACCAACAAGTATGGGCTTTGGGTCCACCTTAATGCTCTTTGCAATCTCAACAATTATTGGTGTGACAAGAATAACCGTTGTGACGTTGTCTATGACCATGGAAACAAACGCCGTTATAACAGATATGGAGACAAAAACTCTCCAAAGGCTGCCCTTAAAGAACTGTGCAACCTTTACGCCAACATAGGCAAAAAATCCTGTTTGCGACAATGTGGCGGTTATTATCATCATGCCGAACAAAAGCCCAATAACGTTGAAATCAATCATGTTTATTGCATCATATTCCGTGCCAATATTGAGCGATATTCCCACAAGAGTTATTAAAACAGCACCAAGGACTGCTACAACAGTTCTGTTCACTTTTTCACTCAATATAAACACATAACTCAGGATGAATACTATCAGAATTGCGAGTTGGGCAATATTCATGCTCTACGCCCTCTTTCCAAGTTTTTCAAGCCTATATCTTACAAAAATTACTGGTGTTGGTGATACTGCTGCAACTTCCCGTGCCACATGCCCTATCACATGCGAGCCAAGAAAGCCGCGTCTTCCAGAGCCCATAATCACCAGATGGTATTTTCCCGCAAGTTTTATAATCTCGTCTTCAGGCTCTCCTGATGCAAAAATAGGCTCTGCCTCAATACCGAATTGTTGAGCCTTCCAAACAAAGTTTTCAAGAACACGTGCCCCGTACTCTTTCATTCCTTCCTTCCGTGCCACATATATTGCACTCAGTTTTGCCTTAAAGTAAAGCGAAAGATATATTGCATAGTTTTCCGCGTTTTGTGATGAATGCGTGCCATCAGTGGCTACCAGCATTTTCTTTGGTGTCTCACCCTTTTTCTTAGTTGCCATTATAAGGACGGGAATTTTCGTCCCTTTGAGTGTGTTCTCTATCGTGCTTCCCAGGCGTAAGGATTGAATTCCAGCCTTGGCGTACGTTCTGAACGCTATAAGATTTATTCTGTTTTCCTTTGCGTATTTTATTATACATCGTGATGGTATTCCGCTGAGAACGTCGGTCTTGATCACACTAGCGCCATAGGAGGATAGTATGTCAACAGCGTGTTCTATGGCCTCCCTTGCACTCTTCTGCAAAACATCTTTCATCAGAGTTGTCAGGTGCACACCCCTCTGTGATGCGCTCACCACACTTATCACGTAAAAATTTGCCTCAGGAAACGATTCTGCAACAAAGTGTATAACATCGTCTTCAAGCCCAAAACCATCCGTTGGTACCAGTATGTTTTTTAACATACAGAATGGTATAATCGTGATTTGATATATAAATTGTTTGGCTTTACAATTTTTTATCTGCTGGGGGTAACTTAATATATCCCATGAATTCATATCACCACCCCATGGCTGAAATCAGATTCCTTGGCACTGGTGGGGGCAGGTTTGCCACAATACTTCAGGCAAGGGCAACTGGCGGGATATACATAGAGGATGGGAGGACGAAGTTGCACATAGACCCAGGCCCAGGGGCCCTCGTTCAGATGAAAAAGTACGGAATTAATCCCATGAAAATTGACGCACTCCTCATATCTCATTGCCACCCAGACCATTACGTTGATGCACCAGTAATAATTGAGGCTATGAGCAAAGGGGGGAAGAAGAAAAGGGGAGCTTTGCTGGGAAGTAAGAGTATAAT
>QMTG01000084.1 GCA_003649915.1 Thermoplasmata archaeon | reverse complement strand
CAGTAACATGGCTTTTGCCCTTTCCATGAGCCCAGATTCAACCTCTGCAAGCGCTTTTCCGAACTCCTCGGCAATTTTCTCCCTCTTAACAACCCTTCTCTCAAGCGTGTGCCTCAGAGAAAGCGTTATCGTATCGTCAGCATAATCTCTCGGTCCAACTTCTAAGCGAATAGGGACACCCCGCATCTCCCAGTAATAGTACTTGTTTCCCGGTCTCAAGTCCCTATCATCGAGTATTATAGAGTAGCCAGCGTTTTGCAAGGAATCCCGAACCCTCGCGCACACATCAATTATAGGATCCTTTAACTCCTTTGAAAGTATCGGAACAATAACGCCGTGATACGGCGCAATTTTGGGCGGGAGCACTATACCCCTATCATCACCGTGGATGCCAACGACCGCCCCCACAAGCCTTTCGCTCATACCATAGGTTGTCTGATGCACATAATGATGCTCCCCGTGCTCGTCCTCATACTTTATGTTGTACGGCTCGGAGAAGTTTGTTCGATAGTTATGAATCGAGCCTACTTGAAGCGTGCGTCCAGAAGGCATGAAAACGTCCACTCCCAGCGAGTAGTAGGCACCTGGGAACTTATCCCAGTCAGGCCTTTTGCACACAATATATGGCAGGCATAAATCGCGCATGAGTTTCGCCATGATATCAAGGTCTTCCCTAACCTGCCTCTCAGCATCCTCAAAATCCCTATGGCATGTGTGTGATTCAAAAAAGTGTATCTCGCGCACCCTTATAAACGCCCGTGTGTGCTTTGTCTCGTAACGAAATGTGTTAACTATCTGGAAAACCTTCAACGGCAGGTCTGCATGGCTTCTCACCCATAACGAAAACAGAGGATATATTGCGGTTTCGCTGGTCGGCCTCAGTATCATGGGAATATCAAGTTCCTCATCACCAGCCCTCGTAACCATATAGACCTGCCCGAAAAAACCCTTTATATGGTCTGCCTCCCGCTTGAATTGCTCGACAGGTATAAGCATGGGAAAGTATACCTCTTCATGCCCTGTTCTCTCCATCTCCTTTCTTATAATATTATCAATATTTCTCATTATTTTCCAGCCATATGGTCGCCACACATTCATACCCTTTATCGGATACCTTTTATCGCACAAATCAGCCCTCTCAACGACCTCGGTATACCACTCACTAAACTCGGACTTTTTCGGCAGCGCCTTTTCCTCATCTCCGCTCATCCCTGCCCCATATACAGCGGTGATTAATTAGCGTTTCGTTCATGAATATTTGTTAGGATGAGCACAGCATTGCTCATTGATTATTGTGCCCCCATTTTTCCCTTCCATTCAATGCTGATAAGATTGTATATCTCCAAATCAAAGCGATAGTAACCCTCTCCTTTCTCTTCAAACGACTTAGCAAACACGGTGTAATATTCATTTCATTCATCATTATGCCAGTCAACCAGCCCAGCCTTTCTTTTCAAACCCTCTAACACCTTTTCTATATCAACACTACCCTAACCGCGGGGATGCGTTTATTATTGATATGTGACACTATACGCGTTTTGGTTTCACCCAGCCGTTATCAAAATATCCATCGTCTCTTCTGTTCCCTCCCCTTACCTAACATTTCCTCCGCTGCCAGATCATTCTTGCTTCTCTTTCCCAGATGTGCCGATCCCTCCGTGGATTAAACAGTCTTTCCCTCAATGTTCTCCTCAAACTCTTCTGCCTCTTCAATGCTCTCTTCCCCAAACTTACCCCCACGTCTTTCAATGCCCCTTATTGCTATGAAAAAGACACCTATAGCCAGTATTATGAGCACAAGCGCCATGATAACAATCACTGGTGTGCCCTTTTCCTTGGGCTGCGGTTTCATCTCAGTTGTCAGGGGGATAACACCATCATTGGGCACTGTCGCGTTAGTATCAATGGTCTCATAGTCTGGGTGTTCTATTATTATCCTTGCATTCTTTCCAATGGCTGATGGTGGAACTTCAATCCTTACATAGCCATTCTCATCAGTTGTGCCATTGTACTGCTTACCATCGATGATTACGGTGACGTTGGCATCTGAGATTGGATTGCCATTTGTATCGTGAACTGGACCTATCGTAAGGGTCATGAGCGGCAGTGGCACCTTGCGCAATGTGTACCTTGTGGAGCCATTATCCTCCACGATGAGTGTGAAGCTGTCATACCAATTGCCATAAGTGATGGAACAGTCGTAGGTGCCGGAGTTTAGATAGAGAGAGATGTTACCGTTTGCATCTGTTGCGTATTCCTGGCTATCAACGGTTATTGTCGCGTTCTCCACAGGATTGCCGTCTTCGTAGAGCAGTGGCCCGATGCATATTTCAAATTGCACAAGGATGGTGAATGTGGTCGTGTTGGTGTTGCCCGCAGCATCACTTACACTAAGCGTGACATTATACTCCCCACCCAATAATGGGGTGAATGTTACCCTGCTGCCATTGAGATTAAAGGTCTCAGGACCTGAGATATACCATGAGAACGACAGGCTCGCACAGGCATCAGTGGTGTTTGACGCATTCAGCACAACCTCCGTGTCTGCATAGACTATAGAGGGATAATGGATGTTTATCTCCGGCGGCACCGTATCAACCATTATGTTCTTCGTGATGTATCCCTCATTCCCAACCCTGTCACGGGTTATTATATTGAGGGTATGTGACCCATCATTAAGGTTCTCAGGCATATGAACTGTGGTTTCCTTCATTGTCCATCCATCGAAGAACACGGTATCGCTGTACAGGATCGTAGAATTATCAAGCATAACGACAATGTTCACCTCGCCTGAGGCATCGGTGATGTTCATGGAAAGATTAATGTCATCGCCCGGATAGACGTAATATGGTAGAGCCGCCATTTCAACCTCGGGTGGTGTGAGGTCAACATTAATCTCAAGCATTGTTGAGTTGCTATTACCGGCGCAATCGTTAACAACAACCCTAAACATATGGCTGCCCTCACCTATGCTGTTCTTCCCATCGGCTGATATGTTGATCCAGAACGTTATACCATCCGATGTGTCATTATCCCAACCAACAATACTCCACTGACCATCCATCAAAACAGAAAACGTGGCATTATAAATATTCACATCCGACGCATTCACTGTTATCAGGTGGCTCCCATAGGACAACCAAACACCAGACACAGGCGATATTCCTGAGATCACGGGTGGCGTCGTGTCAATGGTTGTGTTTTCTGTAACATACGCCTCGTTTCCTGCTGCGTCACGGACCGTTATTATTAAAGTGTGCACACCATCATTAACATTCTCAGGCACATGAACCACAAAGTTCTCTGTCACCAATCCCCAACAGGAAACAGAATCAGTGTATAGAGTGATATCAGCGTCCAGCATGATTGTGACGTACACCTCATAAGATACATCGCCTATGTTTATGGTCAGACTGAGATCATCACCTGGGTAAACGTACACAGGCAGTTCACCAACCAACTCAACCTTGGGCGCCTTCGTATCAATATTAACCCAAAGCAGGGTTGAGTTACTATTACCAGCACGATCATTAACAACAATCTTAAACAAGTGACTGCCCTCGCCAAGACTGCCGCCGTCCTCTGTTGAAACATTAACCCAGAAGGTTATACCATCCGATGTGTCATTATCCCACCCAAAAATACTCCACTGACTTTCCACCAAAACAGAAAGTGTAGCATTATAAAGATTCACATCCGACGCATTCACTGTTATCATGTGACTTCCAGAAGACCACCAAACACCAGACACAGGCGACACACTCGAGATAACAGGTGGCGTTGTATCAAGCTCAAAGTTTATAACAACAGAGTGTCTGTTATTCGCAATATCTCTCACAAATATTTGTATCTCATGCCATCCATCACTCAGGTTTGTTGTGTCAATCTCTAACTCAACAACAGGCGACTCGTTGTAATATTCGGCGTGATAGACCACAACAGAATCAACAGCCACCTGAACGTCCGCAAAAAGTTCCTTTGTGACGCTAAACCTCAACACAAAGCTACCATTCACCAGCGTATTGTTGGCGGGTGAGAACACCGTTATCACAGGCGGGGTCGTGTCCACTCCGAAGTGATATATCTCCGTCTCGATGTTGTTCGCGTCGTCGTATGCTGCGACTGTGAGGTTCACCAGCCCCTCTGGCGGACCATTTGAATCTGTGGTATTTATTGATAGTGTGAAACCGTCACCAGGTGTGCTGTCAACCCAAACCTGTTCCCATGTGCCGTTGGAGCTTGCGTAGAAAACGACTTTTGATGCCCCTGTTGCTGTTACCGTGATGGTGTATTCGCCTGGACCAAACCATGTGTTATCCGGTGGTGTTATGCTTTCTATCGTGGGTGGAGTGTTGTCCACAGTTACAGGGACGAACGTGGCGTTTTGCAAAAAGCCCCTGTCACAAACAGAGACTAGGGCGAGATAGTCGCCGTCCTCAAGCATACTGTATTTGGTCAGTGTGATGTTTAGGATGTTATACGTTGCTCCCGGCGTGGTGGTCACAGATCCTCCAGATGTGAGAAGCATCATGTTCAGCGGTCTTATCTTCATCTCGGGTGTGAATAGGCACAAAAAGGTATCTGTTGACTTGATGTATACCGCATATGGGTCGCCGTTGAAGCTGAAGTATAGCGTCCCGTTCATCCACTGGCTACCGTCCCAGAAAAGACAGTCAATTCCCGGGCGACCCATGAGTTCATCAGTGAACATAACATATTCGCCATGGTCGCCTTCGCTTATGTATCCGTATTCGTCTGTGGAGTCCCATGTTGTGTTAACATAATACGTGTCGTTG
Organism: Thermoplasmata archaeon; assembly: GCA_003649915.1. GTDB lineage: Archaea > Thermoplasmatota > Thermoplasmata > B31-G17 > B31-G17 > B31-G17. The sequence goes on along the minus strand of QMTG01000084.1, from coordinate 413 downwards.
CCCTGGGATTCCGCCTGATACCTAGCCAGTATTATCCTGTAGAAATCGCCGCTGGCGTTGGTGTTGTTATATATGGCGAAACCAGACAACATGGACAACAGCGTAGCCTCTACGACTGTAGCGTTGATCCAGATCGGGGAGTTTACTCCCATGAGGTTTCTGCTAACATTGAAGTACGGTATCTCCGGTTTTCCAATAGTGTGCATGAATACAACTATGTCTGTTGCCATTGATGCGTTGAAGTCCACAACAGCGGTCTCATATCCATACTTGGATGCGATTATTGAGTGGTTCTGACATGAATAATCTCTCACATCTGGAGCGGTGAGCATGTACCTGTCCACAGGCACAAACGCTATCACTCCCGTGGCGTTTGAATAGCCCGTGAAAACCACACTGCTTGTGTGATTCTG
>QMTG01000083.1 GCA_003649915.1 Thermoplasmata archaeon | reverse complement strand
GGATGCGCCTGTTGTTGAAATAAGCAGGATAATTGAGGGCGAGGACAGTATAAAAGTATTGGGATTTGCCCACGATAACGATTCGTGGAACCATGTGATATACGTTGAGGTGAGAATTGATGATGGCTCTTGGAACATAGCCATAGGCACAGAGCAGTGGTTCTACATGCTCGATGCCAGTGTTTTATCCAACGGAAATCACACAATATATGTGAGGGCATACGACGGATATGAGTACTCAAAGATTGCAACTGCGAAATTCAGGATGAGAAACGCTAAAGTGCCCGAAGTCTGCATTGCAACGTTTTTTGATGTGATATACGATACGACTGAAATATACGGATATGCAAAAAATGTTGAGTGGGTTGAGGTTAGGGTAGATGAGGGTGAATGGATGAGAGTGAACGTTACTAATAGCGAATGGAAAATCATCATAGAACCCAATGATATTGGCGAGGGTTGGCATACATTGTATGTGCGAGGGTATAATGATGGCGTATACGGTGATACAATAACAATGGATTTTTATGTGGGAAACGGCAAGAAAGTAATAAATAATTGGCTCATAACATTATTACCCATCATTATTTCAGCAGTTTTGGCCTTACTATTCATACATAAGATTTGTCGGTCGTTTCATTCTCCAGCCAAAACATATAAATATCGTAAATCCTCTATCAAGAGTGGTTGGTGTGGTAGCAAAAAGCCGAGGTGACAGAGAGGCTATGTGGCGGACTGCAGATCCGTTTTACGGGAGTTCAAATCTCCCCCTCGGCATCTCTTATATACTACCTCAATATTTTATGCATTAAAATGTGTGAATTTATGCTTTTGAAAAGGGTTGTGCTATTGCCATGGTGCACTGCAGTTAATATGCCTGATAATGCTAATTCTTCCTAGGCTATCTTAAAGAACAGCCAAGCCTTTTCCCCAGCTTTTTCGAACCTGAGTAAACAATACCTGCCTCGTAGTATGTTGCCTCGAAAATCAACAACAATCCTGCTTTTGCTTCTCTCTATAAGCGAGTATTCTCCTTTGTCCCATATTTTAACTTTACCCGCACCGTACATTCCCTCTGGAATTATCCCCTCAAACCCTATGTATGATAAGTCGTGGTCCTCAGTCTGTATGGCAAGGCGTCTCACCCCGTGCTGCAGCGGTAGAGGCTTTGGAATAGCCCAACTTTTCAGCACGCCATTCATTTCTAGGCGCAGGTCCCAGTGCAGATGCGATGCGTGGTGCTCTTGCACGACAAACCTGGGCATTTTATTCCCACGCATACTTAGGCCATATCAAAATAAAAACTTTTATTATTGTCTTGCAGAATACCTGCCCATGGATGAAATAAGTTTGAACGACCTTCTCAAGATCAAGCGTGAGGAGACAAGAAAAAACGCCCTTACTAAGGTTCCACCGGGATTTTATGCGCATGCATGTGAACTGTTGATGAGCATAAGGAAGAGGATCGAGAATGAGAAATCATCCTCCCCAAAAATTTCCATGCTGGTGCATGAGGAGAAAAGGGTAAGGAACGCTTTTAGAAAAATTTGTGATTTGCGCTTAAGGAAAATACTAATATTGGCCCATGAAAGGGTTGTTGGTGGTCCAGGCAAGCATGAAAACCTTCTCGATGAGGAGGAAAAAATTGTAGAAGCAATCGCGAACAGGATTGCAAAGATAAGGGACAGACTGCTCGAAGGAGGGCATGATATAGATAAGGAATTGGTGTTTGCTGGGGCGGAGGATGATGAGAAAGAGGCTGTGTTTGCCGAGGGTGTTGGCAAAAGACCGCCGTATCCGTATGAGGTTGTGATGGCTCTCGAGGACATACCCCCATTTGAGGGTCCTGAACGAACGTATAAGGTCTGTAAGGGGGATATTTTATCGTTACCCGCAGATATCGCAAATCTTTTGCAGGAAAAAGGTGCAATTAGGATTCTCTTCAGATGATTGTCGGTTTTTATTGCACATTGTTGCAGGGCGCATTAGAAATTCCCTATTCATCAAGTACAATTTTTGCATCCAATACTATAGCCCTTTTATCTGAGAAAATCACAGGGTTTAGGTCCATTTCAATAATATCCACGTGCTCAGCAAGGTCTGAAATGCGTAATAAAAAGTCAACCACGCAGTTTGTAGCCCCGATTCTTTCAACCTCCCCTCCTATTATTGTATCTGCTATCATGGCACGGGCATCGTGAGAATTTATAGGTATCTTTCTGAAAGAAACGTCCTCGAATATTTCCACGAACCTACCTCCCGCACCGAACATTATGCATTTTCCGTAAACTTTAGTTGTTAATACTCCGACAGCGCACTCCAGTGATTTAGGGCCAGTTTGTACCATTTCCTCAATGAATACTGTAGCATTTGGAAATTTTTTTCGTAATTGCCTTACGGCTTTGTGTACGTCATCCCTGCAGACATTTAGAAAGATTGCTCCCTCCCTCATTTTGTGCATTATTTGGCTTGATGATGCTTTAACAGCCACAGGGAATGCTATTTTCGAAAGGTCACAGTGATTATCATACACTACATGCTTTGGAACCGTAAAACCATGAGCGCTGAGCAGGCGCTTTGATTCAATCTCTCCCAGTCTTTTCATATCTCTTCCACCTCACATTTTCATAGACCTTATCAAGTGCAGATATTAGGAGTACTGGGTTAGAAAAAACAGGCACGCCTAACGCTTCAAAATCGCGTGTAACGCCCATAGTAAACTCCCCTCCATCAGCACATGCGAGAATCATAGTTTTCTCCATACACTGCTTAATGGCAGATATCATGGTCTGCCATGAGCCTCCAAGTGGCGCATCCTGTAGTACCATGTTCAGTATTATCGCCGTTCCTCCATCGCTAGTTTCAGAAACGCCCATGATTGCACGTGCAAAATCCTCCCCTGTGGCGCTTCCTGTGAGGTCCAAAGGATTCGATAATATAGCGTATTCTGGCAATGACGATCTTAGTTTTTTATCAACACTGGCAAGGCTCAGGTACTTAGAATTCGCTATGGAATCAACAGTAATCACAGAAAGCCCAGCACCATTCGTTATAATCACTATTTTTCCGTTAAACTTTTCAATTAATTCATAGTAAAAGTTCACAATCTTAAGTGAGTACTTGAGTTCATCAATACTATCCACCACGATTCCTCCATGCTGTTTTATAACGCCGCGAAATACCCTGTAGTCCTCTGCAAGTGCCCCAGTATGGCTCTTTACTGCGCTTGTCCCCTCCTTTGTTCTCCCACCTTTGACAACAATCATATACTTGTTTTTACAAAACTCTTTCATCGCGCTTAGCACATTCGGGTTATCAAAACTCTCAATATACCCCACAAGAATACGGGTATCATTGTCGTTTTTTAAGGCCGAAATAACATCGTACTCATCAATATCGCACTTGTTACCGTAACTCACAAACTTCGCAAGCCCAATACCCGTATACGCAAGAAACTCCAGAATAATGCATCCAACAGTTCCAGACTGTGTCATCACCGAAATCGCACCCTCTGCAGGGCGTTCCATGAAATCTTCAGGCTGGAAGAAGGTATAGAGGCCAATCTTCGGGTTTGCAATCCCTATACAATTTGGCCCAATAATTCTAATGCCGAACTTTTTCCCAATGCTTGTAATCTCCCTCTCCAATTTCGCTCCAACATCCCCAATTTCCTTAAAACCTCCAGAGACTATAACGGCGTACCTTATCCCCTTTTTCCCGCATTCTACAAGGGCTGAGGGGACTTTTTGTGCTGGAAGTGCAATCACGCACAGGTCGATACTCGCTGGTATATTGAGAACTGAGGGATAGCACTTAATCCCCAGTATTTCATCATAGTTCGGGTTTACAGCATAAACCCTGCCCTTAAACTTCAGCAGTGATTTTAGTATCTCATGCCCGATTTTTCTAGGAGTTGCAGAGGCGCCAATTACTGCAACACTTTTTGGGTAAAACATGGAGAGTATATCAGGCGACGACTGTCCTATACCATTCTGTTGCAACTTCAACCACCCCTGTGATCACGAATTGCACGGCAATTGCTGCAAGAATAAGCCCCATAACCCTAACAAGGGCTAAAATTCCAACCCTCCCGAGTTTTTTCAAAAGTTTATCCGCATACATTAGTATCGGATAGGATAAAAGAGCCACTGTTAGCACGGCAATTGCTATAGCGGGAAGGCACCAAAGCCCATGGGATGAGAGCACTATAACCGTAGTTATTGCACCCGGTCCTGCAAAGAGTGGCATTCCAAGGGGTACAACACCAACGGCAACCTTGTCTGGGCTTTTCTCCTCTGCTCCATGCCCTCCAAGCGCTCTCTGAAGTGTTTCTATTCTCTCCCTTTCCGTTTGCTTGGTCTTGGGCAATTCCCCATGAAGCATGCTAAACGCTACTCTTAGCAGTAAAATACCTCCCGCTATTCGAAATGCTGGTATTGTGATGCCAAAGGCGCTAAATATTGCGCTTCCAAACAATGTGAATACAAGCAATATTGCAGAAAAGGTGAGTATTGTGTGGAGAATTACTCCTTTCTTTTCTAAATCGCTATACCCCTGCGTAAGGGCTACAAAGAAGGGTACATTGCCAAGAGGGTCTACGATGGCAAATAGGGTAACAATTGTTGTTGCAATAAACTCTGGGCTCATGATACCTATAACTCTTCTATGGATTTGAGTTTGCTTTCAATGTTTATTTCTTTGTCTCTCCTGTCATCAATCTTTATCTCGGTTATCAGCCTTTTCACGCCCATCTCCATAAGTCTCTCGTGGGCTGCTCTAACAGCATCGAACAAATCATCTATTTCTGGTGCTTCTATCACAGTAGCCATCGCATTTGGCACAACTTTAAGACCTGAGGCTCTGAGAGCGTTTATTGCCTCCCTCACATACCTTCCAACGCTAGTTCCCGCGCCAACTGGGACAAACGATACCTGTGCCACAATCATATCATTCACCTCCTCCAAAAATCCTGAGTTTGACCTTTCCCTCATTCAGGAGATCAAGCGCTATTTTATCTCCAAGACTTAAGGGCTTCTTATAATCAGACATTGTTACAACCTCAACAATGCCCGCGTTTATCACCATTTTTGCACACGTTATACACGGTGGGTTTGTTGTGTATAGAACTGCGCCTTTTATTGAAACACCCATTATCGCTGCCTGTAGTATGGCGTTCTGTATAGCATGAAGGCCACGGCAAATCTCAATATTTTCATCATCCCTTAGACCAAGTTCATCCCTCAG
>QMTG01000082.1 GCA_003649915.1 Thermoplasmata archaeon | reverse complement strand
AGCCATATAGGGCATGATCTGGTCGCACATATAAACATCAAGTGTGCCACACCCATTTACCTCTTCAATTAATGATCTTGCTATGTTTTTTCCAAGAACTTCTGCCCTCAGCCCTTTTTCTCCCACTCCTGCAGAGCCAAGCAGTGTTTTCGCATACTTGGCTACGAGTACTGCACCAATCCCTGGGCTGAGAGCACTTGCTCTCTCCACGTGAAACTCAACGTCTCCAAGTTCATATTTCAGCATAGATAGAGATATTGAGTGTTTAAGTCTCCTGACAACATCCTCAGAAAGTCTGGATAGATTGATAAAGCCAACTACCCCCAGCATATCCCCCTTTTCATTGATGGAAACGCCATGTATATCGCACCGATGCACACTAATCAAAACCTCCCCTCCCCCCACAGGATAATATCCCCTCCTCCTAACATCCACATCAACCCTTATGCCCATCTTTTCCAAGACTGGAATAAAAACGTGCCGAATATAGTCAATGGGTGGAGCCCATTTAACGTCTGTTCCTCCGCGCAAAACAACCCTACATTCCTTTCCATGTGCCACAACCACAGGAAGAAAAGCCTGAATGACCAGCGATACACTCCCTGCAGTCCCTATGTCGAATACAAAGTTACCGCCCCTAACCTCACCAGGGTAAAATCTGATGGTTTTCGACCCCTCAGAAAGCCCCTCCACATCTCCATTGCATATCTCGGAAACGACCCTGATAGCAGTCATATGCTGTTTCCTTAAGCCAGGGTTAGGTCTACCAGCCCTTATGTTGTACACCTCAATGCTCTCGCCAAATACTCCCGCCAGCGATACTGCAGTTCTCAGTATTTGCCCTCCGCCCTCCCCGTATGACCCATCAATTCGTATCATACGCTACCGTATTGCACAATCCATGATAAAAAATTGCCTACCCTTTGAACGGGAGAAGCGATGCGCCCTTTGCTGCGGCGAGCGGATCCTTTAAAACTTTAATAATCGGGTTAAAACCTCTCTTCAGATTAACCATAATTCTCGCCTTGAGCAAATCTTCCCTCAACTCTCCGCCTATTCTTCCACCAATAACCACGGCATCAGGGTCTAAAATCTTAACCGCATTTGAAAGCGCCATGCAAAGAATATCAAACTCGGGAATTTTATGGAGGTCTTGTGTTTTTGCAAGTGTTTTTGCATCCACTCCATATATGCGCCTAATACCCCATCCACTAAAATAACACTCAAGATGGTCGAGACCGCCGCATTTGCACTCAACTCCCTCACGCCCAACAACCCAGTGCCCGATTTCACAGGCAAGACCTCGTCCCCTATACAGTTTCCCATTTATTATTAGCCCGCAGCCTATCCCCGTGCCTATTGTTACTGCTAGGATGTTATCAAAAGGAAAAATACTGTGGGAATATATAGCAAAGCAGTTTGCATCATTGTCCATGAACAATGGAAGGGAAAAATCGAATCTTAGTTCTTCAACGGGAAGGTGGGGTGAGTGTATAATCTCACCCTTACTAAACCATGCAGCGATTCCCAGACCTATAGCGTCGGCACAGTACTTGTGCGCTAGTTCACCAATCACACTCGGGTTTTTCACAAAATCTCGCGTGGACATGCTCTTAACATGCGAGAATTTTCCCGTGCTTGAATCAAAAATAACAATATCTGTGTTCGTTCCACCGACATCAATGCCCAACGTTTTGGAAAACTTTGCTGGGCTTTTTCCACTCATGGCTGCATTAAAGTATTGGAAGAAACTTATCAATTTCCCACTGCGTGACCTGCGCCCTATATTCTTCCCATTCCATCGTCTTTATATGCAGAAAATGGGTAAATATATGGTCGCCTAGCGTTTCCCTCATAAGTTCGCTCTGGCTCATTACTTCGAGAGCCTCTCCAAGGCTTTCAGGAAGTTTCTCAATGCCAAGTTTCTTTCTCTCACCAGGGCTCAGTTTATATATATCCTTCTCAACAGGCTCCGGGGGGATGATTTTTTCTTCAATACCCTTGAGACCAGAAGCAAGCATGACGGAAAACTGGAGGTATGGGTTTCCTGCAGGGTCAGGGTTTCTCATCTCAAACCTTGTGCTCATCCCCCTTCCCGCCGGCACACGCACAAGTGCGCTCCTGTTTCTGTTAGCCCATGAGACGTAGACGGGGGCCTCATACCCGGGAACGAGTCGCTTATAAGAGTTAACCCAAGACGCTAGAATGGCGCATGTTTCCCTTGCGTATTTAAGCAGCCCTCCAAGGAAATAGTAGGCTGTATCGCTTAACTCGTACTTGCCATTCGGATCGTAAAAGGCGTTTTTGCCATCGAGTGTGATGAGTGATTGATGCACGTGCATGCCGTTGCCGTTCACCCCAAACACAGGCTTGGGCATGAAGGAGGCGTGGAGGTTGTGCATCAGGGCTACAGTCTTAATTAAATGTTTCAGGAGTACTATTCTATCCGCTGTTGTCAGGGCATCGGCATACCTTATGTCCACTTCGTGCTGTCCTCCAGCGACCTCGTGATGCGAAGCCTCTGCATCAAACCCTAGCATGTTTGCATAATTCACTATCTCCTTTCTAACAACCTCTCCTTCATCAAGGGGCATGAGGTCAAAATATCCGCCATAATCCTCCGTTATTGTGGTTGGATTACCCCGTTCATCAAGCTTGAATAGAAAGAACTCAAACTCGGGACCCGTGCAGTAAACATACCCCATATTTTTCGCTTTTCCCATAATCCTCTCAAGTACTAGCCTTGGATCGCCTTCAAACCTTTTACCGCTCGAATAGTAAACATTACACAATATTCTTGCAGTTTTTAACCTTCCTTCAGTCCACGGAAGAATAAGAAATGTGTTGATATCGGGCTGCAGTCGCATATCAGACTCTTCAATTGTTGCATATCCGACGATGGAGGAGCCGTCAAAGATCACACCTCTGTCCAATGCATCGCCGAATTTATCCACGGGTATGGTAACCGTTTTCACACCACCAAGTATATCTGTGAACTGCATCTGTATGAACCTAACGCCTTCTCTTTCCACAACCTCAAACATTTCGTCTTCGTTCAATCCGTTCTCCCTCCCAATATGCTTACCAAGCAATGTCATGGACCCAGCGGGATTTGAACCCGCGCCCTCCGCCTTGCGAAGGCGGCGATCTTCCGGGCTGATCTATGGGCCCATATCGTGCACACAACATCATTAAAAAATTGCTGATAAACTTTTCTCCTATAAATCGCAAGTATTTACCGCCATAGTTTCGGAGCGTTACGGGCTTATTACTCCTCAAGTGTCATCACAACGACATCACGCACTGCTTTCATGTTCTTGAAGGGAAGCACAATCCTGCCCTGTGCATCCGTTTTGAAGAGCCTAGGCTCAATATCCTCCGCAGGCATTATAAGCACATGATGCACATCGCCAGTCTTTGCGTCAACAACAAAATTCTCAATCACACCCAGTATCTGCCCGTCGTTCGTCATTACGGTCTTTCCCCTAAGTTCTGTTGCGAATTTTTTCATCACAAATCACCTCACGTATAGTAACCTAAATCCTCTTTCCTCCTTTTAATTTTTCCCATGCCGAGCATTTTGCTCAGTTCTTCATAATACTTCACCGTTTCCTCATCAACCGAGGGCTTAACAACCTCGAGAGATTTTTCAAAGTGTTTCATATAAACCTTATCAGCTTTTATATCCTCCCTAAGTGCCATCATTGCAGCCTCACGACATAGAGCCATTATATCTGCACCCACGTATCCCTCTGTTCTCTCGGCTAGGTTTTCAAGGTCAACGTCTTCAGCCAAGGGCATGTTTTTCGTGTGCACCTTCAATATTTTCAGCCTGCCCTCTTTATCCGGTGGGGGGACGTAAACAAGGCGGTCAAACCTTCCAGGTCTTAACAACGCAGGGTCTAAAATATCGGGGCGATTTGTCGCCCCTATCACAAAGACGCCCTCCATGGATTCAAGCCCGTCCATTGAGGTTAAAAGCTGATTAACGATTCTTTCTGTCACCCCAGATTCTCCCAAATAACTCCCCCTTCTCGGAGCGATGGCATCAATCTCGTCTAGGAACACAATACACGGGGCCGCCTGCTTCGCTCTCTTGAATATCTCTCTTACAGCCTTTTCGCTCTCACCAACCCACTTTGAAAGCACTTCCGGCCCTTTTATTGATATGAAATTAGCCTCAGACTCGTTAGCTACAGCCTTCGCCAACAGCGTTTTTCCCGTGCCCGGCGGACCATAAAGAAGGACGCCCCTCGGTGGAGAAATTCCAGTCTTTTCAAAAGACTCTGGGTGCTTGATTGGGAGTTCAACACACTCCCTTAAGATTTTTTTAACCTCCTCCAAATCACCAACATCATCCCATGTAACCTTGGGCACTTCAACAAGCACCTCACGGAGGCTGCTTGGCTCCACATCCTTCAAGGCCTCCTTAAAGTCTTCCATTGTCACTCTCATTTTTTCCAGAATCTCGGGAGGTATGGGCTTTTCCAGATCAATCTCAGGCAGGTATCTGCGCAAAGCCTTCATGGCAGCCTCTCTGCACAGTGCGGCAAGGTCTGCGCCGACAAACCCGTGAGTGATATCGGCTAGATGCTCGAGGTCAACATCCTCGGCCAAAGGCATCCCACGGGTATGTATCTGCAGGATTTCCTTCCTCCCCTGTCTGTCAGGAATACCTATGTATATTTCGCGGTCGAACCTTCCAGGTCTTCTGAGTGCAGGGTCTATTGCGTCTATTCTGTTGGTTGCACCTATCACAATGACGTTTCCCCTGCCCTTAAGCCCGTCCATCAATGTCAAAAGCTGAGCGACCACGCGCCTTTCAACCTCGCCCTGCACCTCGTCCCTCTTGGGTGCTATGGAATCAAGTTCATCAATAAACAGTATGGATGGCGCGTTTTTCTCGGCCTCTTCAAACTTCTCCCTAAGCCTTTCCTCACTCTGCCCGTAAAATTTTGACATAATTTCCGGCCCCTGTATGGCGAAAAAGTTCGCACCTGATTCATTAGCCACAGCCTTGGCAATGAGCGTTTTCCCCGTGCCCGGCGGGCCATAAAGGATCACACCCTTTGGTGGGTCAATGCCCAACCGCTCGAATAGCTCAGGATGCTTGAGCGGAAGTTCAATCATTTCTCGGACCCGCTGCAGTTCCTCCTTCAGCCCCCCTATATCCTCATAGGTCACCCCCGTTTTTGCAATCTCGGCAATGCCAACGGGCTCCTCCTTGAGAACAACCTCCGTGTCCTCAGAAACCCTGACAACCCCCTTAGT
>QMTG01000081.1 GCA_003649915.1 Thermoplasmata archaeon | reverse complement strand
CTTGTTATCTCGTTCTCTGTCACGTCTGCAAACACGCCCATATTTAATCACCACCACTTTCATTCTGGGAATGGTAGGGTAAGTTGTCACCTCTTATCTACCTTTCGGAGAAAATCCACGACATATTATATAAACCTCTGAACTTGATTTTCTGGACGCCTTCGGTCTGTAAATATCAACCTTAGAAAAATCGCCCCTTAGGTCTTTGAGAAAATCCTGTAGCATGTCCCCATCAAAAACCTTGATTACTAGATTACCATTGCGTTTGAGAAATCGCTTTGCAATCCTATGCGCAATTCTAGCCAGATAAATAGAGTTTGCATGGTCGTAGTCGTAATGACCGCTTATCCTTGGCGACATGTCTGAGAGAACAACATCCACACTATCTCTTCCTTCTTCTGCAAGAACTGCTGCTATTTTTTCCAAAGTATCATCACACTCTGCATCTCCCCTTATAAACCTCACACCGGGGATTTGGAGCATTCCTTGGATATCAACGCCTATAACCATACCAGCCTTTCCCACAAGCATCGAAGCAACCTGCGACCAGCCACCTGGTGAGCAGCCCAGGTCTATAACAGCATTTCCTCTCTTTATTACTCCAAACTTTTTATTTATCTGGATGAGCTTATACGCCGCCCTAGACCTGTAACCCTCTGCCTTTGCAAGCCTGTAGTAATAATCTCTTTTCCTATCTCTAATCCACCTGCTTCTCATGAGCCGTGATAAAATCAGGATGCTCCTTCATGATTTGGTTCATAGGGATTGAACGCCGGATCTCCGTGAAGTATGAATTCTTCAAACGTGTCGCAAATAGTTCCACCGTCATCGGCTCCGCCTTCGATTTCTATATATCTGTTTTTAGCGTGCATAAGAGCGTAGCCGATGGTTGCATTAGATATGTCATAGGGCTTTACAGCGCCAGTACCGTTTGCACTCTTATCGTATATATAGCCTGTAAGCGCTGCGAACACATGCAACGCCATCAGATCACCTAGCTTTTCTCCAGAGGCAGCGTCGGGTATGGGCACGATGACCCCCCAAGCAGACCTTGTGGCACCTATGTACGCGTTTAGACCTGCGTGAAGGAAGGCCTGTGATATGCAGTTCCTGCCCGGCAAGCCATCAATTCTGCCAGTAACGCATGAGGACGCCCAGAGGACTGAAGGCCCTAGAGTCATGTCTTTCACATGGACGACATCGTATGCTCCGCCACCATAAGAAGGCACAGTAATTCCTATAGCACCCTCCTGTGCCGTTGGTACGTACCAGTAATAAAATCCATGGGCACAGAAGAATATGAAATTAGATGAGGCATAAATATCCTCAGAATACTGCCTCCTAGCAAGTTCGTTCTTTGCCCTGCCGTCCACCTTCATCCCAGCCTTTGCCATAGCCATTCTTATCTTATCTGCTGCAGTCAATGCAGCACCCACTGGAGGCTCGGTGCCTATGCTCACCATACCGCTGTTCTTCCAATAGTAGTCTTGAGTACTGCCATCCCGATTATTTGGTCCTCTGTAATTCTCTATTATCTTGCCGTAGAATACTGTTCGTGCTATGAGAGCGCTTACATCTTGGGCGTCCCAGCCATCAACACGCCCTGCGGGTAATTCAAGGTATGGGTCGCTCCCGTCAAGTTCATAAGGTGGGTCTTCAGGATCAGCATCAATGTCCTGATATATTATATCGCTGGGTATGCCGAAGCCTTCCGTGGGATCACCCTGACCACTGCTTGGATAATAATACATTGGCACCATGTTTGTATCGGCGATTATGCCCAGGTATACCGCCTGCTCCATGGGTAATGAGGCGTAATGCTCGGCAAGCTTAATGGCATCGTCCTTTGGCCCTTTTATTGACTTATAACGCAGCCCTGCAAGTTTAGCGAGCAACCTATTTATATCCTCTTTAACCACTAGTGTTTGCTCGTTTGCAATTTCCGTTGCATTCTTGTTTGATGCAGGGTCCCCACAACTAGCGCATCCTATATATCCTGTATCGTGCAGTTGATACTCGGGTCTGGCAAGAACCACACCGCGGTGATAAGCCGCTAAATATGGTGCCATTGTAGATAAGCCCGGCATGAGCGGGTATGTAGGCGAGGTAAGGTTCTCAACCGTGATTTTTAGCGTGAAGAAGGCGGAGCCATCCTTGTCTGTCGGTAATTTTGCCAAAAGAAGTATGACATGCCTTTCAACCTCCTCATTGAACATGGGTAGTTCTACGTAAAAGTGCGCCCATATTGGTTTGCTTGTGGGATCAGAGGGATTCTCTCTGATGTATTCATATGAGGGCGAGCCTCCAAAGAACATCAACTCCTTGCTGTCCTCGCTGACTTCCAACTTCCCATCATCGTTCAAGTCTTTGCCAACAAACGCGTATATTCTCTCTCCGGAGCCATCGGCATTATCCTCTATCTCCCTTGCTGGAATACCCCACCAGAACCTAGTGCCTGCCTCTCTCACATCCATCTTAACATCAATTTTAACATTCGCATACTTATAGGGCACTGAAAAGTTGAAAGTTGGGCCATCCTCCCCCATTGGCGCGGCACCCGGGTAGGGCTTTGCAGAAGAATCATGTATGTATCCGCTGTACTCGTACTCCACGCTATCCGTTACTTGCTTAACATATGTGTCAAGTGGGTTTGCAACAGCGATATACGTTATGTTCGAATGCAGTCTTTCCCTAACAACGCTTATCACAACATCGTTAATCTCATTTATGTTGGAGAAGTGCATTGCCTTGCCGTAGCCCTCAATATCGCCACAGACAATTGTGTATCTTACTCCTAGTTTTTCCAAGTAGCCGGCAACATGATCGTTCATCTCGTCTGCCACCACTATAGGAATTGAAAGATAAGACGCTAGGGGAGCGGCAACAACTGCTTGCTGATAGCCTTCATCAGAGTAATCGACGATGAGAGCACCTGTTGTTCTGTTCCAGTACTCTGTTGCCAATTCCAATGATACATTTTGCGGACTGCCTTCAAACTTCTTTGCAGCAATGGGGTGAAGGGATGCCGTATCTACATCACCAACTATTATGGCTTTTGTCTCGTTGTATTGTATAAAGAATCTGTTCACTGCTGACGAGGGCCCTGTATTTGTGTACCTGTCATGCTTACCTTGGAAGACTAGGAGAGGAGCCACGTGCTGTACCCCCTCATTATAATGAAGTGCTATGGGTGTAGCCATGATGGCGTAGAATGGGTCGGAGTCTGATGCAACGATTGGATGCTCAGGATCTTTCATCTCAGATGTTATTTGGAGTAGTTCATCAAGGGATAATACTCCAGTCTCATATACAGGTCTGGCTGCCCCAATTCGGAGATGTAGTACTCCCCAGACAAGCGTTAGTATTAGGAGGAGTGCTATCACTAGTGATATAATCTTCTTTGCCTTTTTATCACCCTTTATCTTATCCAGATATTTAGAAATCATATTCTTTGCCATAATCAAGCGCCTCCTGATTCATAATTGAATGATTGCATGTCCTTATAAATGTTTCGCCTGAAACAGGCGGATATTCTGTTTAGTCTTCCTCAAATTTTTGAATTTTTCATGAACTTATTAGGCTTGTTTTTCGTGCTATCGCCAATTGTTTTAAGCGTTTTTAGCGCTAGGGATAAGCATGCCAGATAGTCGTTTATCGTATTTAGTGCATTCAAAATGTTTTGGGACCTTATGGTTGCTGTTATCTCTCCGCCTTTTATTGTTTGCTCCACATACTCCTCATTATCTATGTGCAAGGCCTTTGCTGCAATGGCTGCATCGGGGTGCATTATACGTATGGTGCAAATTACATTGTAATAGATTGCTTCCCTCTTAACTGATCTTTCTTCACCAATTTTCTGTGATTGCATCCCATCCTTCCTCATCATTTCTCGCCCTTTATCTCTCTCGGCACATATTTGACTACTTCCTTAACCTTGCGTGCTTTCATTATGCTGTCCCTAAGAGCACTATCAGCGTTTACCAATATTTCATCAACAAGTTTTGGGTCTACCCTAAGCACCCGCTCCCATAGTCCGAGTGGCTTCAGTATTTTCATTAGTGCCTCATGATCATATTCCGCTCTTTTCACAACCTCACGTATCATGATATACTTTTCTCCATAAAACCTTTCAGCGCCAGAACTTTTTGCATACTCCTCAATCTTCGCTTTTAAACTCCTTATTCTTTCCTCAATCTCTCTCTTCCTCTTGCTAAGTTCGCCAACCTCGTCCACTATTTTTCTTATGGTAAGCCCCTGTTCGCTTTCATCTCGCATGTGCGAGAACATTGGACACAAATCTGTGAATTGGCAGTACTTGCAGTGGTTGCCATAGGATGGACGGAATTCTTCCATTCTTATGCTGTGGCTTATGCTCAGTAGTTTGCGCAGATATTTATTCACAATATCGTCGCCTACTCTGCCCGTAGAATACGCCTTTAATGTGGGAAGGTGGTATATTGTTAGCCTTCCAACCCTGTAGCCAAGTCCTTCCTCTGCTCCAACTTGATAAAGTATGAGTTGCTCACTGTAGTTTGGGTTGTATTCAAGTTTCGTCATACTCGTTTTATAGTCAACAATCTCAACAACATCCTTGCCTAGTGGGCTTATCCTGTCTATTCTACCGACTATCTTGACATCGTAGTACTCAACACAGAAATCCTTTTCCATGGCGAGTGGTTTGACATAGTTCTTGCTGTGCACCTCATGATACTTTGTAAGTATTTTTTTACCAGTTTCATAATAATACTCCTTAATTCTCTCGTCATCATAGCCCTCATCGGACCACATATCATCGTAGTATTTGATTAGATCCTCTAGTGTCGGAGGGTTTGTGCCACTATAGAAGAACAGCATGCACTTATGCAGCACGTCCCCAAAGGTCGTGTAATGCGTGGGTTTTTCCCTGAGTCCATCAATGTATATAAATTTGTACCTGAGCGGGCAAATCTCATACGTTGTTGCTGATGTGAAGCTAAGGGTAATCATCGTTACACAATTATCCCGCACATTAATTAACTTTTTCAGCAGGGATGAGTAAAAGTGCTATCTTATTTCCCTGCGCCTCTTTCTTGCATCTGCTCCACCACAATTCTCTTCCACGGCCTATAAACCCCCAATAACATTGTATCCCTTCCTTTTAAGCAGGGCAGCAGCGGTTTATGAATAAACTCCCCCGCTCATGAACGATGATTTTCTTTTACCCGAAAATGTGATTGGGGATTATACGCAATACTTATAACCCATGCGCGTATACACAAATCGGTGATTGTATGGCAGGTAGG
>QMTG01000080.1 GCA_003649915.1 Thermoplasmata archaeon | reverse complement strand
GAAGAATGAAGAATGGGGGATTGAAACTTATATCTTAGCAGGCCACACTGGAAAAATAATAGGCATTACCGGAATATACGCAACAAAAAACATTATAAAGAAATTCGATATAATATTCTGCTGCAACCCAAAAGTAACGCGGGGTTGCCGAGCCAGGTCAAAGGCGCTAGATTCAGGGTCTAGTCCCGTAGGGGTTCGCCGGTTCAAATCCGGCCCCCCGCATTAATAGGGTAATAGGATTTGAGAGGCGGAAAGGAAGTGTTTAAGCAACAATTAAGCGTATTTCTGATGCATTAAATTCAGCCACCACCACATACCGTGATAGGCCTTGAGTGTTGGGGAATAGAGTTAAATCCATCATCGCAAATAATCGATGTTAATAATTTTGGCACTGATTATTTAAACAGTGTTCTTTTTCCAATAATTTGAGAGGTGTGGAGATGGCAAAAGCGGGTAAGTTTGTTGTTGTGTTAGCGCTTGTACCGGGTATAACTGGCGTGCCTGTACATTTAACAATTGGAAACGCATTTTCTGCGTCTACTTTTTCAGCTAACTATTTTGTAGCGGGTACTTATTTCATTGGTGTTTATATGCCTTTCCAGGGTATAGGAAGCATACCCACACATCACAATTGTGCTGAGCATCTACGAATCACACACCCATATCGAGTATATCATGAAAGTTGAATGAAAGTATGTTCACAAGGTTCTCGCCTTTTTTCTCCAGTATCCTCATGGACAATTTTTCTCTCCAGTATTGGCGAGTAGATGAATCGATAAACACCCTATTATGTATTGATGCTAACGGGTATGGATACCCCAAATATCCAGGGTGGTTCGAAAATCTGGCAATTTTTCCAAAAATCTCCGCAGGCTCATCGCCAATTATATCGGTTCTGAATCCTATGCTAGATGCGGGATGGTAGCGTACGGCGTAAACTTTTCCGTTTTTCGTTTCAACATAGTCCCCCAATGGATAATACCAGAGTTTGTTTTTCATTATTTTATTCCCGATGTAGGCGATGTATGGCACAATAGGCACATGCCCATGATTAATTGAACTTCGCTTACTTATGCCCACAAGGTGCACACCAGCCTTAATAGCATTGTTAACAACGTCATCTACAAAACTCTCCATCTTTTTGATCCCCGGGGTTAGATTACCATCAAGCAGCAGTACATCTCCCTCATCAAGTTCCCTTATAAGTTCTCTGGCAATCATCCACTCCCTAAGTTCCCTTATCCTTTGCACTATCAGGGTCAAATCATCAGTGTCAGGTTTTTCATTGAATTCTCTTGTGTAAATCTCGTGCACGTTATTTGCCGATATTATACCGATTTCGGGTCCCCAGCACCTCTCTATAATGTCACTATTGCCGTGGATTTCGTAACCGACCCTTATTAAGTAAACTATAAAGGAAGCACAATCCAGTACTATTGAGGTGCTGCCATCAACAGCACCAACCCTGTAGTCATTGTCTTCAAACACCCTGTATTCTCTGAACTTATCCTCACAAACACCAACGGATCCGACAGAGGATATGATCTCCTCAACAATCTCTTCGAGTTTATCCATGTCCTTATCCAAAAATCAACCCCATACCATCTGCAGCGCTTTCCTCTTCAGCCTTTATTTTCTTATAGACATCCTCTTCATTTTCCGCTTTCTTAACATTAATCTCTGAGAACATGTCAATGGCTCTTTTAATCGCCTCATCACTGCCCTCAATGAGCACGTACTCTATCTCGCCCTCCAATCCCAACGCTCTCGCCTCCCTTGTAATTATACTCTGTCTGCTGATAATGTCGTCGGCTAACACTCTCCTTGCATCACTCATTTTTTCCCTCGGTACTGCAAATACTGCATACATAACAACCCCTCATCCCATAATCAGATCCTCAGTATTTTAATCTTCCTACAGCACAAAAGTATTTTTAACATGCACAGAATTACAGAGGCGGTGATAGGCGATGATCATAAACCTGCCATACGGGGAGAGTACATTAAAGGTCAATGTTCCAGATGATAATTTAATTGACGTCCTGTGCCCATCTGAGATTGAGCCTGAGATGAAGGCGGAAGAGTATATTAGGAGCGCACTACGCACGCCAATGGGCTCTAAACCTCTCAACGCGCTGGCAAAGAGAGGGCAGAGTGTGGCAATAGTGGTTGACGACAATACAAGGCCCTGTCCTACATGGGAAATGCTTCCCCTCGTTTTGGATGAATTATACTCGGCGGGCATCAAGGATGAAGACATACGAATAATATTTGCTACGGGAACGCACAGGGAGGTAAGATATGATGAGGCAAAAAAGCTTCTAGGTGGCGATTACGCGGACAGATTTGATTACATTAGCAACAACTGCAAGGGTACGGATTTTACATATGTGGGAACAACATCCCGCGGCACTGATGTAAAGGTTAAAAATGCATTCTTGGATGCGGATTTGCGCATATTACTGGGCGATGTCGAGATCCACTATTTTGCAGGGTATGGTGGGGGCAGAAAGAGCATACTTCCGGGTATATCTCATTACTCCACAATACAGCAGAATTACACTACAAACTTCTTTCACCCAATGGCTAGACCAGGGGTGCTTGACGGAAACCCCATGTATGAGAACATGACTGAAGCAGCGCGCCTTGCCCAGCCACATTTTTGCCTGAACGTTGTGCAGAACGGCAGGCACGAGATAGTTGGTGCTTATGCTGGCGATTTTGACATGGTGTTACGAAAGGGTGCGGCGCTTGTGGACAGGATGTATAAGGTCAGAGCACGAGAAAAAGCGGACATTGTTGTTGTGGCTGCAGACGGTTGGCCGCATGATGTTAACCTTTACCAGGCATATAAAGCCATACACCTCGCCCTTAATGTTGTTAAGGATAAGGGTGTGATAATACTAGTGGCGCAATGCCCAGATGGACATGGCTCCGAGCCCTACTATGAGTGGATGTCCAAGTATAAAACGAAGGAAGAGATGAAGCGCGAGTTGGCAAAGGAATTCGTTCCTGGAGGGCATAAGGCGTATTATCATGTTAAGGCTCTAGAAAAGGCGGCAATGTTTATAGTATCTGATATGGATAAAAAAATGCTCGAAAAAGTTTTTAGAATGCAAGTTTTTGACACACCTGACGACGCCCTAAGACAGGCTTTTGAGTGCATGGGAGAAAAAGCAAAGGTATTGGTTATCCCACGGGGCACTACGACTCTATGCACGGTTTAAGTGGTGGATACAATGGAGGAGCGTAAGAATGATGCTGTAGAATATATATTAAAAATTGGCAATAAAATAAGATTCGATGTTTTCAGGGGAGAGCGGAGGGGCTTTCCTGAAGTCGTATATTTTGAGGGGAAGAGTGTTGAGGAATGCGCTGAAATCATAAAAAAGGTAGTAGATACGGGTGAAAAGATTATTATTAGCAGGATTGGGGAGGATGATTATATTGCGGTAAAGAGTAAGGTGAGAGGCATAGAGTCCAGATACTCCCGAGAGGGAAGGATAGCATCATTTTACTCCAAGCCCTATGGATATGTACTCCACGGTGTTGTTGCTGTTGTTTCAGCAGGGACGTCTGATGTGCCTTACTGCGAAGAAGCAGCGTTCGTTTGTGAGGAAATGGGATGCAAGGTTTTGCGAATATACGATGTGGGTGTTGCGGCAATTCACAGACCGGTAGATGCTGCTGCAGAGATAAAGAAAAAGAATGCTGATGTAGCCATTATTTCGGCAGGAATGGACGGTGTACTTCCAACAATAATGGCTTCAATGCTGGATATACCAGTAATAGGTCTCCCAACCCCAGTGGGTTATGGGGTGGCAAAGAACGGTATCGTAGCCCTGCAAACAATGCTATCGTCGTGTGTGCCTGGTGTTGCCGTGGTAAACGTGGGGAATGGTGTGGGTGCTGGTGCACTAGCGTGCTTGATAGTAAAGAGAATAAATGATAGGGTTGCGAGTGCTAAATAGCCATATAGCCAAGTAACGTTTTTATTTGAGCGTCGTTGTTATAATATGTATGGTCATACAGCATGTTGCGTATACAAGTAGCGCATATCAGCGCCCAATATCTGGGTATAGCAAAAGGTTAATAAAAAAGGGCATAATGAAAAAAATTCGCACACTATATATTCCAATATTCTCCAAGGGATTTTCTTATCAACCTTACAGTATCCTTAGTGCTTTTTAACACATCAGGGCTCAACTCTCTTTTGCTTTGCGATACATCTATAATACGCACAACATCATCCATATCAAGACCGAACAGACCTGCAAATAAAAATCCCCATGATTTTATTATCTCGTTTCCATAACCACTAGCAATCAAATCAACCCATGGAATTTTATTTTTAATCATATATTCCCTAATTTTCATGCCTAATGTATAAATTCCCTCCAGGCTCATGGAGAGTTCAGTGAGTGTATCTCCAACATACATGTCCGTCCCACCGTTTCTTATACAAATGTCTGGTTTGAATTCATCAATTATTGGGAAAATAATGGTATCGAGTACAAACATGTAGTCTCCATCGCTCGCTCCTGGGCTAAGCGGTATATTTACCGTGTACCCCTCACCATCGCCACGGCCTATTTCATGAACAAATCCCCTACCGGGGTACAGAGTACTCGGGTCTTGATGTATTGATATGTATAGAAATTGTGGAGAATCGTAGAATATATCCATGGTGCCGTTGCCGTGATGAGCATCTGTATCAAGGTTCAAAACACGTTTTATCCCTGATAACATTGCAACCTTTGCCGATATCGCCACATCGTTGAATAAGCAAAACCCCTCACCGTGATCAGGGTATGCATGATGAAGCCCACCGAATGCTAGTGCGTGACCTCCCTCCTCCCAAACAAAGCGTACACCATCGATTGCACTGCCCACCATCAACTTGCACCCTCTCACCATGCCTGGTAATACGTATGTGTCAGGAGATAGGAAAATATTCCCCTTTTCTTCTGCGTAGTGTACAAAATTGATGTAATTCTCAGTGTGCACAGTTCTTAATTCATCATTGCTAGCCTCTCTTGCCTCTATAACGTCGTACCCCTTCACCCAACCGCTTTTTTCCAAAAAGGACATGAAGTCATTGAATCTTTTCCCACGAAATGGATGCCATTCACCAAAGTCGTACAGCGCTAGGTCTGGGTGGTAATAAATCCGCTCCACGGCTGTTGGATTTAATGATGCAAATATTAATCTTTTGGTCGAGAAAAGTTTATCATCGCCCTATAATATTAGGTCTCTAATGGCTACAAAAACCATCGTTCTTCGGAATAGAAGACTGGGCTACCGCG
>QMTG01000079.1 GCA_003649915.1 Thermoplasmata archaeon | reverse complement strand
GCGTATGAAGTCTATAAAATTATGAAAAAAAAGTACCTGAATAATTTCAAAAACTTGAAGGAAATAGAAATGGGAGCAGGAGTTATACCGTTGGGCTTTCTGAATAAAACAAGCGTACCTGGGGCTCTTATAGTGGGCGATGCGGCAGCGCAGGTGAAGGCAACGAGTGGTGGAGGGATATACATGGCAATGAGGTGTGCAGAGCACTGCGGTAGGGCAATTATAAAATCTCTTGAGGAAGAGGACATGAGGGCTATGAGGGAGTACGATAAACTATGGAAAAGGGATGTTGGTGGGGAGTTGAAAAGGGACTTGTTTATACACAGTATTTATAAAGAGTTGAACAATGATGAAATAGGAAAAATAATGGATATGCTGAGTGGAAATATCCAGAAAAGCGTAATAGGTGCTTTTGGTGATATAGATTTCCCCTCCGTACTGGTAATTCCTCTCTTCCTAACAACACCAAAACTTCATATTACATTATTCCCAAGGGTAGTTAATTACTTCAGCCAATCCTGAATTTCAACATGCCATGAAACACACTTTGCCATCTCCCTCTCCGCCATAAGACTGCCCTTTATCGCATAGTTTATTGCCTTCTCATAGTCAAACATTTCCATGAACTTCCGCGACAGTTCAACCATCTTTCTTGCCTCACTAACGTCACCACCCATCTCATAAGCCTCTGATATTTTCCTTTCTGCAACCTTGAGAGCGTCCTGTAAAACCTTGAACTGTACACTCTTTTCTTTCACAACATCCGCGCATTTTGCCACAGTCTCATACGCTCGCTCAGTTTCGCCATTACTCAGCATTTTAAGAGCGTTATTTAGCGATTCCTTAATGTCCGATAAATTGACCCTGTCCACAGATTCTATTTTTTCAATAACCTTCCGCAAATTCTCAATCTTCTCCTTCATTTCCCTAACCACGGGGCTTTCCTCAAAAAATTTCCTCACAAATTCATCCTCTTCTCCAGCCCCCAGCATTTTCAACCATCTTGCGATAACCTCGGGTCCCCCAACCTCAAGCCTCACGTGGCATTTGGGGCACTCTCCTATATTATCATCAAATATGCGCCCGCACTGGGGACAAACATACAACTGGGGCATTAAACCTTACCCCCTTCGCCACTCTAAATAATATTGCTATTGACTATATTTAATATTTTTGGTTCAAATTTTGAACGGCAAATCAGCAATAAATAAATACGCATAATTATATGGGGGAGTTGAGGGAATAACATGCCAGTTGTTCAATACCCATTGCACGATTTGAAGGCGCTGGTAGGTGCAAGTGCTGATGAAATAATTGATGCCATGGAAACGTTAGGGTGCGAGGTGGAAGTGGTAGATAACGATGTGAAGGTTGAGCTCAGCCCAAACAGACCAGACATGTTTTGTGTTGAGGGGCTGGCAAGGGCGGTGAGAGCGATCTTGGGTATTGAAGAGGGTATGAGAAAGTATGATGTTGAAGAAGGTGAAATAGTCATAAAATTATCTGAGGAGGTGCGTGATGTTAGACCCTATATTGTCGGTGCCGAGATTGTGGGAGTTAAGATGAGTAATGAACTTATTCAATCCCTAATGAATGCTCAGGAGAAACTTCACGCAACCATTGGAAGGGATAGGAGAAAACTGGCAATAGGCGTGCATGATATAAGCGACGTGGAGCCGCCGTTCTACTACAGGGCTGTACCTCCATCATCATACGCTTTCATACCTTTGGGAGAAGATGAGGAGATGACGCTTGAGGAGATCTTAGTAAGGCATGAAAAGGGGTTGAAATACGCCCATATACTGCGCGGCAAAAAACTCTACCCAATACTACACGATAAAAATGGTACAGTGTTATCGTTCCCTCCAATAATAAACGGTGTGCACACAATGGTTAAGGAGGATACAGAGCATATGTTTATAGATATCACGGGTCATGACCTGTATGCGATGAGTGTTGCCCTCAATATATTAGTTACAGCCCTAGCCGATAGGGGTGGAAAGATACTAAGCGTCAAGATTCAGGGAGCGAGTGAGGAGATTATAACACCAAACCTGTCTCCACAAACCATTAGTGTGCATCCGAAGTATGTGCACAGGATCAGCGGTTTATCTCTGAAAAAAAGTGATATTGTAAGGTATCTGAAGAGGATGGGTCATGATGCTGTAGATGATGGTGATGAAATTACTGTTTATATACCAAGGTATCGATGGGACATAATGCACCCAATTGATATTGTTGAAGAAGTAACCATTGCTTATGGGTATAACAAAATTGCCCCAGTACTTCCAACAAGGTCAAAATTTGGCTCAATAACGCCTAAAACAAGGTTTGTGAGGATGTGTAGAAGGATAATGATAGGTCTTGGCTACCAAGAAGTTACAACCCTTACACTTACCTCATGGCCCACCCAGTATGATTTAATGAGGATTCTACGAAACCCCAGCACAACGGCTGTGTCCAATCCTGTAAGTGAAGAATATTGTGTGCTTAGAACATGGCTTATTCCATCCTTGCTGAAAATTTTGGGAAAAAACAAACACGTTGATATGCCACAGAAGATATTTGAGATAGGGTACGTTGTGCTCAACCACAAAAACGAATACAGGATGGGCTATACTACAACACACTCTCGCTCGTCATTTACTGAGATTAAGTCCACAACAGAGGCTATAATGCGCGAACTTGGGATAAGGAAATACTGTGTTGAAAGGAAAAAGCATGGAAGTTTTATATTGGGAAGATGTGCTTCGATAAATGTGAATGGGGAGGAGGTTGCATTCTTTGGGGAAATTCATCCAGAGGTTTTAACAAACTTTGACATAGACCATCCAACTGCTGCAGGTGAGATAAATCTAGAGAAGATTTTTAAAAGATTACATGCAGAAAAATGACGGTAATTTTTGTTCAGAAAAGAAAAAAATGATGGGGGCGGGGGTGACCCCCATCATTGGGGTGAAAAAATGGGGGGTGAGTCCATGTGAAAGTGTATAATTTGACCGTATAAAAAATTAACTTTTTTTCGATATTCGTGTTTTAGCATTGTGGACAAAACTTATGTATTATGACCATTCATAACGTTCTTAGAAAAAGTTGATAAATGATAGGATATTTAATATCCGCAATGGAGGGCGAGGATGAGTATATGGACGTGATGGTGCAAGAGGAAAAAAGAGATAATAGTGAGCAAAAACCGTACGCAAATCCTGCACCTCTTGGCCTGATGGGTTTCGGCATGACCACCGTGCTCCTAAACCTGCACAATATCGGTATATATCCCTTGGATAGCGTGGTTCTAGCACTTGGTATATTTTATGGCGGTTTTGCCCAAATACTTGCGGGTGTGATGGAATTCAAAAGGGGAAACACCTTTGCCACAACAGCATTCACCAGCTATGGCCTTTTCTGGCTGTCATTTGTATATATAGTTCTATCGCCTCCCCACGATAGAATAGCACTGGCAACATACCTACTTTTCTGGGGAATATTCACACTTTGGATGTTTTTCTCAACACTTCGGATAAGTGTGGCATTACAGGTGGTGTTTATCACTCTAGCAATGCTTTTCTTCATACTAGCAACCGCTAACTATGCACAATCTGAGATCGTCTTAAAAATTGGCGGGTATGAGGGGGTATTTTGCGGTCTGAGTGCCATATATCTGGCTATGGCTGAGGTAGCAAATGAAGTTTACGGTAGAGAAATATTTCCTGTAGGGCGTAAAGATTAATTCCCTATAGGTGCTAAAAATAGATATGCTCAATACTTCGTCAGCACGTCAGTCATAATTTTCATGATGTCAAGTATGTCTACATCCCTTCTCCCCCTATCAATACCCTCGCCCCACAGTGCAAAAACTCCGTTCCAGTCATGCATGGCATCATCGGGCCCTGTATCGTTCTCAGGAAGATAGGGAGAATCGTAGCCAACGGTGCCTGCAGATCGCCAATAAAGGTCGTCAAAAACCACCATCAAGTCTGGAGGGTCGCCTTTAACCACGGGGTATATATCGGAGGGTCTAACCACTATGTTCTTCCACTTTTCGCCATTCGGACCTCGAGCCGAGCGAAGTGTATCAGCAACATGCTCGACTGTTTCATCATACTTTCCAGGGGGAATAACGCCCTTGGGCTCCCTGCCTTGCACGTTTATGAAAACACGTGCATAGTAGCCGCCCCAGCCCCATGCCACTGTTTTGCTCCAATCTATGCACCCTAGCCTCGTACCAGGCTTGGGCTTTTTCTCAAATCTGAGCAGCCCTTCCTTGGCTAAATAATCATTTATGGCAAATGCGCCCTTCATTCTCTTCACACCGTGGTCAGATACTAGCATCACAGCAGTGTCTTTTGGCAGTATTGATAGTATCTTTCCTATCTCGTCATCAACCATTTTGTAATAATTAGGTATAACGTTCGAGTACTCAGGGTGCTCTTGATACAAGTGATGCTCTTTATCATAATACTTCCAAAAAGCGTGGTGTGCTCTATCGACCCCTATCTCTACGAACCAGAACAAGTCCCACTTTTTGCTCAACAGGTAACGAATCACCTTAAACCTGCGCTCAGTCATGTCCCATAACTCTCTCTTTATACCACTCTTGTCCTCCCTCCTAAACTCGACATCAAATATGTATTTTCCAATTAGCCTCTCAATATCCTTTTTGAGCATTGGAGGATAAGTGTAGGTCTTTGTGTCATCGGGGGTAATGAAATCAGAAATCATGTACCCGCGGATGGGTGTCGGAGGGTAAGTTGGCGGTAGCCCAATAATCGTAGACCTCATCCCCCTCTCGCCCACAATATCCCAAATCTTTCTCTCTTTGACCCTGCGTGAATCCACAATCCAGAAATCTGTGTAAGATGAGTGCTTTCTGTGCCTGAAACCATAAACTCCCAACTCTCCAGGGCTTTTCCCAGTAGCCATAACAAGCCATGCTGGTATCGTTATGGGTGGAAACGTGGTTCTCATATTTCCATAGAGGCCTTCCTCCACAATCATGGAGATATTTGGCAAATCTTCTCTCAAATCATTTATCACTTTCCAGTCCGCACAATCCAGCCCGATGATCAAGAGTTTCATGGCGTATCACTCAAGATATCCGAGTGCTCTTAATCTGTCCTTAACTTTTTTCTCATCTTCCTCGCTCATAACTTCCTCTTCCTCAGCCAATAACTCATTTATGACAAAAATTAGGTAATCCTCAACGCTTGCAAATCCCGAATCCTTTATTTTCTCACTCAGTCTTTTATACATATCTGCAGGTATGCTTATTTTTACTTCCTCGCCCATAACTAGCACCTCGCCTTCT
>QMTG01000078.1 GCA_003649915.1 Thermoplasmata archaeon | reverse complement strand
GTTGAAGAGGATGGACGAGGGCGAGGTTGTTTATTCTGCTCATAAAAAGCCCAGATTTGTTGAGGACGTTGTAAGGGCGGTGTTGAGGGCAATACTGGATAGGTTCCCCGACCTTGCCGAAGACACTGAGATTAGGGTGAGAAGCGAAAGTATGGAGTCCATACACAAGCACAACGTTTTTGCGGAAAGGGTTACAACAGTAGGCGAACTAAGGAAGTGATTACAATATGTCTTTTATTTTATCTAAGCATGAGAGGGAGATTGCGCTCAGAGTTATTAAAAAATGGTTAAAAAAGAGAAACATGGCCAGATGTCTTCGTGATATACTACCAGCGTGCAAAGTGAGCGGTAGTGAGAGGGATAAAATAGCGTATGCTGTGCATGAGGTGGTTCGATGGCGTTATTTTTGTGAGTGGTACATGGAAAGGCATAGGTTGGAGAAAAGTGTAGATAATTATTTAGAGATAGCATTAAATAGGCCTAGGGTAAGCAGTTACTTGCCCGATGAGGTGAAATATTCGGCATCATCTTTTTTCATATCTTCCGCAAAATGGGCGGGAATATGCATTGATTATATGAATATGGAGCCAAAAACTCACCTTTGTGTGAATCTCAATGTTATTTCTAGGGATGATGCATTGCACATGCTGAGAGATGAGGGGTATGAGTGCGATAAGGGGGCGCTTGAGGCATCAATTATCGGGGAGCAGGGGCTGAGGCGCTCATCTCTTGTTTTAAATAATATGGCACACGTGCAGGATGTGTCGTCACAGTACGTTTCATACATCGCCTTCAGACTTGCCAAGTCATGCATAACGGAGCGTAGAATGAATACGCCAAGGGTTCTGGATTGCTGTGCAGGAACTGGTGGAAAAGCGATTGCTCTTTCTTCATATTCGAGGAATAATGTGAGGGTTTTTTGTTACGATATTGACAAAAATAAGCGTGAGGTATTGCGTGAGAGGGCAAGGGCGTACCGCTCAAATATAACAGTCATGGATAGGCTGCCTAAAAACCTCATGGGATATTTTGATGTGGTCATGGTAGACCCTCCATGTAGCGGTATGGGAGCGGCTAGAAGAAACCCAGAGGCTAAGTATGTGGTTGGTGTATCAGACTGGCCGGATGTTCAGAAGGAAATTCTAGAATATTACGCGCAGTATGCGAAAGATGATGGCTATATTCTATATTCTGTTTGCACGTTTAGCAAGGAGGAGACTGAAGACCTGATATCTAGTATATTATCAGATAGACAGCACAAATTTGATGTTTTTAATGATTTTGAGATAGAGGGACTAAACCATATAAGGAAAATGTATGGCGTATTCGTAACGGAGGGTGATGTTATATATCTAGCGGTACTCAGAGCGCATCGCTGAGTACCTGTTGCTCAACTTGAAAATATTTTCGTTATCAACACATCAGCATGCTTCATTTCTCAGCGCATATAACGGCGAATAGACCCCTTCCATGTCCATCCTCTATGCGATCCACTCCTCTTAATTTGTTGGGGGAGCAAAATATTGTCTGTCTTGTTCCAATAATCTTCATACCGCACTTCCTAAGAATGGAAATAACCTCCTCTGCTGAATAAAAACGTGCATGCCTGTAAAACTTGCTCGAGACTTTCTTCTGCTCATATTCCCTGCCTAATGGGCTATTTTTGTCAATAATTCCTATAATGAGCCTGCCGCCAGTTTTGAGGACTCTATAGGATTCTTTTATTAAAGATAGTGGGTCTTCCACAAAGCATAGAACAAATATCAGCAGAACATTATCAAAACTCTCGTCTTCGAAGGGCAAACATTCCCCTCTACCCACAATAACGTTTACACCACGCTTTTTTGCGATTTTTGCCATGGCTTCGGAAGGCTCCACAGCATAATCCACATCAAGTGCCAAGGAAAACCTGCCCGTTCCAGCGCCTATTTCTATGCATCTTCCGCTCTTCAGGAACTGCTTTATTGCCTCAACCTCGCTCAAGAACGCCCACTCATTCTCGTCATACCATCTATCGTATTCCTCAGCCCATAAATCAAACGGATTTACATAGTCCACGGCTCAGAATTTGCAAACTCGTATTTAAACATGAAGAAAGCGAAACTGTTTAATCCCATAACACAATACTTTTTGCAATGTCGTCTGTGGAAAGTATAACAAAAAACACTGTAGAGGTTATTGAACTCGAGGAACTTCGTGCGCTTCTTGAAAAAAAGGAAAGAAAGGCGTATATGGGTATAGAACCCTCTGGCTTACTTCACATAGGCTTTCTGATATGCGCAAAGAAGATTGCAGAAATGATTGATTTGGGCTTTGATTTCACAGTACTCCTAGCCGATTGGCACGCCTACATAAACGATAAACTCGGTGGCAACATGAAGAGTATAAAAGTGTGCGGAGAATATATAAAGGACTTTTTCACGGCACTTGGGATAAGACCGCACTTCATATACGCCTCAGACATGGTCAATGATTCATCGTACTGGGAGAAGGTCATAAGGATAGCAAAGAACGTTTCACTTGCTAGAATAAGAAGAGCCATGACAATAATGGGAAGAAGGGAGGATGAGGAGGTGCAAGATGCAGCGAAGTATTTCTATCCAGCAATGCAGGTGGCAGATATATTCCATCTTGGCGTTGATGTTGCCCTCGGCGGTATGGACCAGCGGAGGGCGCACATGCTTGCTAGGGATATTGCGGAGAAGATGGGGTGGAAAAAAGTTATTGCGATCCATACACCCATTTTATCGTCGTTGAAGGGCGGCACAAGAATGGATTTTGCGCAAAAAATGAGCAAAAGCGACCCGTCTTCATGCATATTTGTGCACGATGAGTATGAGGAAATCGAGAGAAAAATAGGCTCAGCATACTGTCCAAAGGGGGTTGTCGAGGGAAACCCTGTGATTGAGGTCTGGAAGTATATACTTTTCCCCTATCTCGGTGGAAATTTGGTGCTGGAAAGAGATAGAAAATTCGGCGGTGATGTTGTGTTTGGCGACTATAATGAACTTGAGAAGGATTACATGGAAGGTAAGGTGCACCCAGCAGACCTTAAGAAAAACACTGCCATGCACTTAGATAAAATTCTGAGCCCGATAAGGAAATATTATGAGGAATATCCTGATAATTTTGAGAAAGTTAAAGAAATCATTAGTATAAAACGGTGAACCGCTGTGCTTCAGGTTGATGTTATTCACAGGTGCTGGATGGCTAGAATTTGTGCGCTAAAAATAGATGATAAGGAGTACAAGACACCTGCAATTCTTGTCCCTGATGACATATATGAGCATATTGGGCATGATGGAGCGGATGAAGTATTTATACCGTATTCCAATATAAACATACACGAAGGCTTGATGATAAAAATTCCGCTCAGTGTTGAGGATTTGGTCATCGCAGACCATGGGATAGGGGAAAACAAAGACGTTTTCATTGTTCAACGCACGTATCCAGAGGTATTACATGAGATAGGGGGAATAAAGGGGGAATCACCAAAGGTGTACGTTCTAATGCACGCTCTTGAACTCATTAATCACCCGAGGAGGCTTGTAAATACCCTTACGGCTCTGAGGGATAACATCCCATATCAAAGCTTAATATACGCTCCATGCACGGGAATTCCTGGAATAATTACATTGCTAGCGTATTTTGGCGTAGACCTCTACGGAATAATTCCCACAATTTTTGACGATAGGCTTACAGAGTATCCATATTTTATCAATAGTTTTGAGCAAGCACTGAGTTTATTGCAGCAGGAGGTGAGGACTGTAAGGAATGCTATAGAAAAAGGCATGCTGAGAGAAATTGTGGAAATGCGAGCACCCATGCACAGGTCTACAATTGCTGCTCTCAGAATCGCCGACCGCGAAATGTATCAAACTATTGAGAAGTATTGTAGCATGGAGGGCAGGGTTTTCGCTAACACGGGTGAGTCACTTAACAGACCAGATATTGTGCGCTATAGAGAAAGGGTAAAAAATAGGTACAATGGACCTAGGATTGCAAGGATTCTCCTTCTACTTCCGTGCTCGGCAAAAAAGCCTTATTCTGCATCGCTTACCCATAAAAAAATAATTTCGGTGCTTCAGGGCACAGGAATAAGGGCAATAGTACATGAGGTGATTATAACATCGCCACTCGGTGTTGTGCCCAGAGAGGTTGAGATTTATTATCCCGCCGCCCACTATGATACGCCTGTCACTGGCGTATGGGATAAAAATGAGGTTGATATCGTTGCTGATATGATAGAAAGCGTCCTTGAAGGGATGAAGTATGATTACGTGTTTATTCATCTGCCGCAATCGCATGGCTTTATTGCCGACATGGTGGACGGGATATGGACGTGCAAAATAGATGGAGAGTGGAGGAATCCAGCATCTAAGGAAGCGCTTGAAAATCTTGGTAGCGAGATTAAAAGAATTGTCGAAGAGTACGATGTGGATAGTAACCTGTGCCAGAAGAGGCTTGAGGAAGATATGCTAATACGGGCTAAGTTCCAGTTTGGCTCGGATTGTGGAGATGTTCTTATGCAGAGCGCGTTGGTGCATGGCAAATATCCAGACCTTAAAATTGTGTGCGAGAGAGGAAAAATAGGTAAACTCTCACAAAAACACGGAGGCATAATTCTTGATTACGAAGGTGCACGCCGTGTATCTAGAACTAAAAAGTACTGTGTAATAGTTGGGGATTTTACACTACGGGGCGATATATTTGCACCTGGAGTATTGTGGGCTGATGATGATATAAGAAGGGGAGATGAGGTGGTTGTGCTGAGAACAAATATAAAAGATGGAGCAAAAGATAAAGATATGGAAGGAGATATGGGGGATGAGCCAATTGCTGTGGGAAGGGCGCTTATGTTCGGGGAGGAGATGATAAAATCCAGCAGGGGCATGGCCGTAAAAGTCAGGAAGAGATTTCATGGAGTTTTCTGAAGTACTCATGCGCTCTCAGTGTAATGTAAGAAGCGTACAATCCTCCAATAAAAGCCTTATCTTCAGTATCTGCACATCCTATTATTAGCGCGTCATTATCACGAAGTTCAAAAAGGTCTTTTAATCCTCTAGAAAACGATGGATCGCTCTTGTCTAGGCACATATCGCCGATCCAAAGTTCTCCATCCCTGATAACTATTGTTGTGGCTCCGAGGGCACCCATCATTATTGCATGGTCTCTTTGCGCTATACCGTCAGTTATTTCAAATGCTCCGCCCTGTAAGTGAAATATAATATTTATTGGGCCAATCGTGTACTTCTTTGCATCATCGAACCTCCTCCACTCAACGCCATACCTCGAGGCAACCCTCCCGCCCTTTGGTGTAAGC
>QMTG01000077.1 GCA_003649915.1 Thermoplasmata archaeon | reverse complement strand
CTGTGGTGGGTAAGGTAATCTATCAGAAGAGCAGCATCATCACACGATATATCCACACGAATCTCACCCATGGTGAGCTCACCTTCCTCAGCCAAATTCACCCTACCAATATACGCTACTTCCTTGTTCAAAAAAACAACTATGTTTTTTCCACCGTATGTGTGCCCGAGCATGTATGACCTGACTGTATCCCTTATCCTTTGCTCTTTAATTAGTTCCTTAAACCTTTCAAGGCTGTCTGTTCTCCCTACAATCACCCTCTCATACTCATCAAACACAGCATCTGGAAATAAATTTAGGATTGCCCTTATAACCTTCTCTCTGTCCTCAGTGGGTTTAATATCTGCAGTTATTGTCACCCTAATTCTATCCATACTATCATCCTCGCGGAGAGTACAACAATGCCCTTACAAATAATATTTTCTCAACATTAAATCTCCACCAATAATGGCTTTGCCCTAAGCCCATAAAAGCATACCATAGGTCATCATAAGCATATTTATGGTGCAATAGGTAAAAATAAATTATGCTATACATATTATTGCTATTTGCAATATTGCAATACTAAAAATACCATCATGCATTAATAATCCTGATCCCCTCTTCTATCAGCAGTGACCTTAAAGCGGTAAATAATAAAGTAGCAAATAAGCTATATTTAGTATTACAGTTTGAAATATTGTATTATAATGTATAGCAAAATAGTTAAATACCTAATGAACGACAAAATCTTCGCATAATCTCGGGGGGTTTCAGCAACTTTTCACAAAAAATAGTAAATTAGCACTTGAATAGGATCCAGCACAAACACTCCCTGCCAATTTTCCCCTCATCATCCAACCCTAACTCAGCAGCCATAAATAACAGTTCATGACACATTACCTATCCTTACTATCCTTAACATCAATGTCGCAAAATCTACCTTTTACGACGAAAGTTTTATATATAAGAATATGGAACGTCGCTTTTTCTATTAGATAAGACGACCATTAAAAATTTATCACGTACGGTATTGAACATCCTCTCTCCGTCAGACAGTATAGATCATATTGTAATTTCAATAATACGCAACAATACGCCCTGAAAACAAAAATTTTAAATAGCATTGTGTATATATCCAATCGTCAGACAGATGTCATAAGATTTGATGGTGATGGACATGAAAAAACTCCCAAAATACCTCAAGGTTGAGGAAGTAAAGAAAATTCTTGATGCGCCGGAAAGGGGGAATATAAGAGATCGCCTAATATTACGCCTTCTCTACAGATGCGGGCTAAGGGTATCAGAACTATGCAATTTGAGGGTGGAAGACATTGATTTTGAGAACGAGTTTATAATTGTCAGGGATGGGAAGGGTGGAAAGGACCGTGTTGTCCCCGTGGATCATATAACGTTAGATATGATTGAGATTTACCTTGGTGATAGAAGGGAGGGGGTGCTTATACTCTCAAGGAAGGGTGGAAAACTCTCAACAAGGCAGGTGGAAAGGCTAGTGGATAAGTATGCAAAGAAGGCGAAAATAAAGCAAAGAGTTTACCCTCACATGTTACGCCATTCCTTCGCCGTACACTGCCTAAAAGCGGGTATGAACCTGCGGACAGTACAAAAAATGCTTGGGCACTCATCTCTGACCACCACACAAATTTATCTGGATTTAACTGCTGAAGATATCAAAGAAGACTATAATAACCACCCTCTCCCTATATAGGCTGATAAAAGCACTGCAAGCAGTATTATTATGAGGAAAGCATCATAAGTGGGAACATTTTCTTCATGTTCATATTCATATATTTCTATTTTTTTAGTCTCTTTAATTTTAGTCTCATTATATACCTTAACATACCAATTACATACTAATGTATAACTTCCATCTTTTATACATAGAGATATAATATAATCTCCTACTTTATTAAATTTATATATTAATTTATTAGATATTTCTGATGTGTTAGCCCCGTTTACATGCCAGTAGTACGAAATGGGATCATTATCGTAATCGCTCACATATACCATGAAGGATAGGGTACTCCCCACACACACCGATAAATTAGTGTTTTCTGGAGTTTTTGCCACAATTTCTGGTGGTGAGTTCTTAACAATCACAATCACCGATGTGCTGTTCCATGATCCATCATCGTCCATTACGCTGAGGGTTACGGTGTATACGCCATGGACTTTGTATTTATGCTCAACATAAGCCCCATAGTACATGCTTCCATCCCCGAAGTCCCATATCTGTATTGCGATTTTTCCATCAAGGTCTATAGATGATGAGTGGAATCTGAAGTATTCGCCGGAGTATCCTTCCCTTGTGTAGTTACCTATTATTGCTATAGGTTTTCTGTTCAGCACATGAACCCATACTTGCTTTTCCGCTGTAGCGTTCAGATTGTCCGTTATTCTTATCCTTATGCAGTAGTTTCCATCATCTGAATATGCATGGTAAACCGTTGTACCATAGAGCAGTATGCCGTCTCCCATATCCCACTCTACTGATTTAATATAGCCGTCATCGTCCACGCAAGAGATATGGTAGGCGGCTACGCTTTTTGTATATACGGTGTTATTGTACACCACACTCTCCACAATAGGTGGTCTATTGAGCACACTTACCGCCCAGTAAGTTTTATTTTCGGCACCATTATCATCTATTGCTGTGATAACGATCAAGTAGCGCCCCGGCATTGCGTATACATGCTCTACGGTAATCGTATTTCCTTTGGGTTTATAATTGTCAACAAAGCCATCTCCAAAGTCTACAATTACTTTTTCAATGTATCCATCAGCATCATATACTCTTACATAAAGAGATAATTGCTCGCCGCTCCTTACCGCATAATCTCCTGTTATTTCAATCATGGGCTTTCTATTTGTAATGGACACGGTAATCGTTGCATTTGATGAGTAATTGTCATTGTCTATAACTGTTAGTGTAACAACGTATACGCCTCCTTTCCTGTATGTATGGATTGCCTTCTTCCCCTTAGCGGTCTCTCCATCTCCGAAATCCCATAAATATTCAACAATGTAACCGTCTTGGTCATACGATTGGCTTGCGTCGAAGGTTATCGGTGTGTATGTTAGTGTACTGCTCTCACTTGCGGATATTATTGGTACAGGCTTAATTCCCGATACGTTTATCGTTACCCTCACTTCCCCCACGGCGCCATCATCATCTGTTACTATAAGGCGCACAGTATACTTTCCTTGCTCGGTGTATGCATGCTCTACAATAATCCCCTCAGCCATACTTCCGTCGCCGAAGTCCCACACATACTTTTTCACCACACCATCAATATCTGTAGTATTTGCTGCATCGAAAATCAAGGGTACTCCCACGGGGCTTGTTGTATTACTCACGTGTATTTTTGGGATAGGAGGTCTGTTGTGCACGGTAACACTCACATTTGCCCCCGAGGACACACCAAGGTTATCTATGGCTACGAACGTTACATTGTAAACACCATCATCCGTAAATATATATGTTACATTATTGCCCATCAATACCTCGCCATTTATTATCCAGTATGTTACATTTATGTTACCATCTTCATCATTTGCTGTAGCGTTGAAAAATACTGTGCTATATGTGAGCGTAACATTTGGCGATGCGTAAGCACGAACCGATGGTTTTTTATCTACAATTATTTCACCGGTAAAAACGTTATTTGTCACATTTTTGTCATTGAGTGGTGGTGACTTCCACGGTATTAAAATATTGATATTGTATATCCCAGAATTGTCCGAGGTGTTCCATGTCCATGTTATGTTGATCATCCTATTCCTTTCAAGACCGTAAATTTCCTTCATGATTGTTTTGTTCTCTACAGTTAAACCTATATACCACCTCGAAGGCTCGGATGTACCAAGATTAGTTATCACTGCACTTATATTCACCTCGGTACTGGGCGGTACTATCGCTGGAAAAGCAACATGCAGGATTGCTAGGTCCGTGTATGCCTCCACGTGTTTGGTAATTTTGTAGCATAAAATTGCTTTGTTTGTTGCAAAAAGCAATAGTGCATGAGTATCGGAGTATATGAGAGATGTAGGAATTACACTGTAATCCTTATGCCATTTTGGCTTTAGTTTATAGATAATAAGCCATTTTTTAAGCATAATTATACTATTATTTGCCATGTATATCTGTTCCACAATACCGTCCTTATCAACATCAGCGCTAAAGAAATCATACACCGCATCAAAGTGTGTTTTCCATGATTTAATTGAGTATCTCATTATTGGCATGTGTGTATCAGTAATATCAAAAGTGTAAACGTATTTGGTTCCCGTAAATAGCAAAAACTCTGTTTCTGTCAATTTCCTTGCATTGTAAAGTGGGTTTGAAAAACTCAGATACCCTGTTGATTGATAGGGAGTTCCTATTCTGTAAAATATACGTACCATACCTTTATGGGTCCCAACAATTGTTATATTTTTATAGCAGCGGAGCACTGATGGTGTACCTAGTATCTGGGCACTTTCCCATATAGTTTCATAATTTGAGTTTATTACCCTAATAACGCTTGTTCCGTTGCCCAAATTGGCAAGCGCAAGAACAATCTCAAGATTTCCATCACCATTTACATCTGCAGAATCAACATAAGAAACATTCCCTGCACCACGCCTCAGGATTTTGCATGCACTTTTATTCACATACCATAATTCCCATGAACTTCTATTTTTGACCGCCAGAACAAAGCCTCTACCATAGGAGCATGCAGAAACTATTTTTCTCTCGACTGATAATTCATCGTGCACTATAATGCCTCCTGTAAGACCGTTACAGATCTCAAAAACATTGCCCTTGAACCAAAGGATATCTTTTACATAATCACCGTTTATGTCATTGTACGCAACATTTTCAATAGATGCATTAACGTACCAGTGCTGTTGAGCAGCACGTGATACAAAGATTTCTCTCATTATTTCGTTATTTTTTGTGTTATTTTCATTATCCAAAGGTGTGATGTTGGCTATTATTCTGTACGAGCCTGGATAAAAACGCATGTTGAGCGGGATTATACGAATACATGGGCATACGAGTCTTGCAACAGTGGTGTACTTTGTCTCGTTATTGCATATGATATTCACCTTGACCAATCTCCTGTCATTTCCCTCTCCTTTCACAATCACACTCATATATACACTTTCGTTCTCTATTGGTTGACTATTACTGAAAACTAATCCCATTACAGATACACCAATAGGGGGCGTTCCAACAGTGAAACTGGTGTACACCTCGTTATTCTTCATATTCATTTCACAGCCTTCCGGATATACAAACAGTCTGAGGGTATGATTTCCCTCAATTTGAGGAACCCATAGAACTTT
>QMTG01000076.1 GCA_003649915.1 Thermoplasmata archaeon | reverse complement strand
GGTTTATTGCACACTCGCAAATATCCTCGGAATAAAGCAAAATTCTACGTATGCCTTCCCTGATAGGGTAGGGTATATCATCGCCAAGAATCATGGAATCAACGCATTTTTCAGCTCTTTCAATAACCTCGGTAGCATTCTTCGGGTCAATTCTCAGATATGCATTTACAGCTCTATCCATGATTTGTAAGGCGTCTGACCAAAGATTGAGCACACTCTTCTTCACATAGAATCCTTTATCTATGCAAAAGCGAGCGATATTTTTGGCATGATCCCCAATCCTCTCCAACGTTCTCGCCACCATGGTGGAGTAATAACTCCTTATAGGCTCCCCTCCTAGGAACAATGATGGGTTTTTAAGCACCAATACATGATGCTTGAGAATAAGCCAGTACAGCCTGTTAACAAGTCTATCCCTTAGCACTGCATCCTGGAGCAAGTCATTGTTCCCATATTCAATCCCCCTTATTACATCGTCGTGCATAGACCTGACAACACTGTGCATCCTTCTTATGCCAGTATCTTGAGGCAACTCCAAGGTGTCCGAGAGATCTTGAATAACAATACACTTCCCCGTATCCTCAACAATCTCCACACCTAAGACCATATCGGAGAACCTCTTTGCAGCACACCTAACCCTATGGGTTACATTCTCTATTACTATTGTGGATGCACCACCAAGGTACGCCGAAATCAGCGCTCTAACAATGTTTTCCTCATCCATATCATTTTCGAACGACACAACTCTTCTCATATCACGTTTTTTTCCTTCAGGAATCAAAAGAAGCGACCCATCCAAAAGTTCCACCATGCTAAGCGGCGCCCCTCTTTTTATCCCCTGTTCTTCTACCCATTTTTTGGGCAACGACACTATGTATGTTCCCCTACCAGTAACCTGAACTTTTCTGTACTCCATTAGAATCGATGGGAAAAGGGCAGTATGCTATTTATATCTTTCCTATATTCTCTATATTTAACACTATCATCTATATTTTCTATATTCACAGATATAGGTGGTGTTATCGTATTCTAGGTTTTGTACAAATACTAGGATGTAGATTTTAGGCATGGATAGGTAACGAATAAAAGGTGTGAGGGGAGTATTTATTTCTCACGCACTTCCTTTATTGCCGCCTCTTCTTCAAGCGTTGATACATCTCCTATATCCTTTCCTGTCTTAATTGCTCTCATTATTCTCCGCATAATCTTTCCACTTCTTGTCTTGGGGAGTTTATCTACGTAGTGAATTTCGTCAGGGGTGGCAATAGGACCAATCACCTTTCTCACGTGCATTTTTAAATCCTTTGTCAAGTCATCTGACGGCTTAAATTCCTCCTTGAGCACAACGTATGCGGCTATTCCTTGGCCCTTTATTTCATGAGGTATGCCCACAACAGCAGCCTCGGCTACGGCTTCATGGCTTACTAGGGCGCTTTCCACTTCCATCGTGCCCAGTCTATGTCCTGATACATTAATAACGTCATCTATCCTGCCCAAAAGCCAGAAATAACCATCTTCGTCTATTCTAGCACCATCACCAGTAAAGTATGCCCCTTCAACTTGGCTCCAATACTGTCTCTTATATCTCTCCGGGTCTTTGTATAAAGTTCCCAGCATTGCTGGCCATGGGCTTTTAATTACAAGATTTCCTGCTTGCCCCCTGGGTACAGGGTTTCCATCATCATCCACAACCTCTGCCTTTATTCCTGGGAATGGTCTGTACGCTGATCCTGGTTTTAGCACAGAAATTCCAGGTAATGGCGTGATTAGTATCATGCCGGTCTCAGTCTGCCACCAAGTATCCACTATTGGACATTTTTCATTTCCTATTACCCTGTAGTACCACAGCCACACATCTGGGTTTATCGGCTCACCTACTGTGCCCAAGAGTCTAAGCGAACTCAGGTCATGTTTTTTAGGCCATTCTTCTCCCCATTTTATAAAGGCTCTTATTGCTGTGGGGGCGGTGTATAGTATTGTAACGCCGTATTTTTCTACAATTTCCCAGAACCTGTCATACTGCGGGTAATCAGGTGCACCTTCATACATAACAACAGTTGCACCGTTGGCCAATGGACCATAAACTATGTAACTGTGGCCTGTTATCCAACCTATGTCTGCAGTGCACCAGTATATATCCTCATCTTTTAGGTCAAAGACGTACTTTGAGGTCAGGTATGTACCAACAATATACCCACCAGTTAAGTGGACAACGCCTTTTGGCTTTCCAGTAGTCCCAGATGTGTAAAGGATGAAGAGCGGGTCTGTGCTGTCCATGGGTTCGGCTTCGCAAACATGACTAGCGTTTTTCATAAGGTCATGCCACCACAGGTCGCGCCCCTCTTTCATAGGTACATCCTCGCCCGTGCGCTTTACAACAACCACATGCTCAATGCTCGGGGCATTTTCAAGCGCTTCATCGCTGTTTTTCTTTAGTGGCACTATTTTTCCCCTTCTATAGCCTCCATCTGCAGTTATCAGTACTTTAGCCTCGGCATCGTTTATTCTATCCTGGAGCGCCTGAGCGCTAAAACCACCAAACACCACGCTATGTATTGCGCCAATCCTAGCACAAGCAAGCATTGCTATTGGCAGTTCAGGAATCATTGGTAAGTATATTGTTACTCTATCTCCCTTTTTGACACCGAGAGACTTAAGCACGTTGGCAAATTTTGAAACTTCATGATGTAATTGCTGATAAGTGTATGTTTTACTATCGCCCGGCTCCCCCTCCCAAATGATTGCCGCTTTATTTTTTCTCCAAGTATCGAGATGTCTATCAAGGCAATTATAGGAGGCGTTTATTTTTCCGCCAACAAACCAGCGATAAAATGGATGGTTTCTCTCCAAAACTCTATCCCACTTTTTGAACCAGTGTAACTCATCTGCAGCCTTTGCCCAAAATCCCTCCAAATCTCTTTCAGCTTCCTCGTAAATGCTCTCACTCTTAACTATCGCCTTCTCCTTGAACTCTGATGGTGGCTCAAACCTACCCTTCTCAAATATTTCCTCCCCTGGCATCTTAATCACCGTGCGTTCAACATGCGCCGTTGTATAAGGGGCAATGCATTTTAAAATTAACGCATATTTCGCAAAGGAACGCTTATCTATAATTTCATAGAGCGACGATTGTCGTTTTTACACCCAACCACTGCTCTCCAAGCCTTTATCATGCTCTCATTTATATCCACGAGTATTATTTCATCGAATTTTTGCTCAAACTCTCTAATTGCTCTAATCATTTCCTTGGCAGCATCTTCATAAGGCACACCACCAACACCCGTCCCCATGCCAGGAATCGCTATCTTTCGCAACTTCAATTCAAAGGCTTTTTGAAGTGCGGCTTTTGTTGCCAAGTAAACGTTTTCTGCGCCAATCCTCATTGCAGGTCTTTCCATTGTTGGGCTGTGAATGACGTATTGGCATGCCAATCTTCCAGCAGAGGTCTCTACGGCCTCACCAATCCTTATTGGAGCTTTTGCCATAGCCTCCTTCTCAATGACTGCCCCACCGTATTTTTTGATTGCACCTGCGACTCCACCACCCATTACGCCCATGGAGTTTGCAGGATTGACAATGGCATCGGCGTCTATTTCAACAATGCTTCCCTTTACTATTCGAATCATGGCATTATTATCTGCAAATGATTATTCAAACTTTTTCATTGGTATTGATGCGTGAGAAAGTGTAGCCGCAATCAATCCGGGCTCATATCCTCACCACCCGTGGTTATTTGCTGTACTGCGTTGTACACGTCTTCAAATCCATATAATTCTTCAGCAGAAACTGGAATAAGCCTTCTATACGTCCCCAAGTCCTCTAGAACCTTGAAAAGGCTAGCCGACATGTGCCCGTACATATCGCCTCTCTTTTCCTCAACGGCGCTGTATAGTGAGTCCTGATCTTCCGACCACTGCAGTATTTTGTTCTTTTCATCATCTTCTAAGAGGTCTGCCTTTGACAACACACCAATGAATGGAATGTTGAATCTGAATTGGACAGAAGCGCCCAGTAAAAGCATTGAGACAAAACCTAAGGGATTGCGCACAATTAACGGATCAAAGAGGAATACAATGAACGCAGGCGTACCAAGAGCGTTGAGGACGACATGGCTCGATTTTCTGAATGCAAACAACTCTATTTGCCCAGCAGTATCCAGAATCACGGCGTTTGTTTTAATCTTATTTATAGTATCCCGAATATCGTTTATATGTACGGCAATCAGGTCAGCAGCGGCAATCTGGGCGCCATTAGGCCCGAGACCATATTCGTCCATGATATCTGCCAATGTTATCCATTCTCTTATATCCACATCAGGAGTATAGGGCAGGCTTTCTGCCCCAGGGTCAAGGTTTACTGTTATTACATCAACGCCCATGTTTGTAAACCACGCTTTGAAACCCGCAGTAAACGTACTTTTTCCGCAGCCTGCAGTACCTACAATGTATATATGTGGCGTAATCATATTCAATCACTCACTATTCCTTTTAGTATATTCTCAACACTGCTTATGAAATCTTCAAGGCTTCCTGTGTTTTCTATCTGAATATCCGCCTTTTTCACTGCTTCTAATATTCCCCAGCCTTCCTCTCTTCTATCTCTCTCTAGAAACTCATCATAATTTCTTGGCGAGTCATCTCTTTTTCTGCGCCTAATTCTTTCAAATCTAACTCTCGGGGGGCAAATCACAGCTATCAGTGTGAAATTATTTCCCAAATATTTCCTAAATGTATTTACTTCCCATATGCTCCTTATGCCCTCAATTAGTATGACATTATCCGATCCTTTGTCATCTATGAGTTTTTCTATAGTCCTCTTTGCCCATATATCATTTCCAAATTTTCTCCTCTCATCATTAGCAAAGCCGCCCACGCTTTTATCATCCATTGCCATACCTGCATGTGCAGCCCACTCCCTCACAACATCCCCCATGCTCACAACTCTAATGCCCATGTTTTTTGCAATATTTGCGATTGTTGTTTTACCTGATCCCGGCATGCCGACAACTCCAATTACCTTCATTTTAACATCCCCAACAACTTATGCTCAATAGTATACTGCTAAATACACGGTATAATTCACATTTGTTGATGGCGATGATAGGGCTATATCAATTTTCCAGTTTCCCGGAAAATAACTAGCAATAACCTGCTGTGAGGTAATATCAATGATCTCCACCTGCCACTCTCCGCTCTCCCTTACATCGTTTGCTGTGTTTGCTATCATGGTATCATTTGCATCGTAAAGCGTCATTGTGAGATTGTTCTCAACGGATGCTGGTATGCTGTGCGTTGGATACACTAACTTTATGTACACACGTGAGGCATTTATTGTATCCGTTAGCGGAAAATAGTGTGAAGCATGGTTTGTTGTTATGGAAAGGTTGCCGTCGAATTTGTTTCTGTAAGTCACGTGTATGTATTTATAGGCCATACTCCGATTCCCCCTATCATCGTACACTGTAAGTGTAACCCTGTAGG
>QMTG01000075.1 GCA_003649915.1 Thermoplasmata archaeon | reverse complement strand
GTCTTGTCAGTTATGGCTATATTGTACCCAAACTCGTAATCGCTTCCATAAGACAGGTTGGTCTCTATATGGCTTCTAATAGGATACGGTGAGACCTCGGAAAACCATAGCAGCATATTGAACGGCTCCTTTACCCAGCCATCCTCATCGCTGTAGTTGAAGAGTGTAGATGTTATGTTCACCCTTGCACATTTGTATCCTGAGACAATCTCTGCCTTGTCTACAACCCAGTGA
Source organism: Thermoplasmata archaeon (assembly GCA_003649915.1). Classification (GTDB taxonomy): domain Archaea; phylum Thermoplasmatota; class Thermoplasmata; order B31-G17; family B31-G17; genus B31-G17. The sequence continues at coordinate 5,262 of QMTG01000075.1, read as the reverse complement.
TATCTCTGTACTTCCCACCATTTTTCGCCCACGGATAGGTTAATATCTCCCTGGCGACCAACGTAGAGCACTTCCTTCCTTATTATCTCGGGAATTGCTTCCTTCTTTTCCTCGTTCGGGTTCGGAAAGGCGTGCATGTAACCATAATATGTGAGTTTTCCCCCAGGTATTGGCAGGTCGGGAAGTCTTGGAATGCCTGTGATTGAAAGTGAGGCGTTCATTATATTGTGCACAGATTTATTCTCGTTCAGGTCAACGTACTCTACACGCTTTCCATCGACAGAGCCATGGACGGTCACAGGCTCGGAATCATTCTGCTCCAGAGTGAGGGAGAAGTGCACACCCGACTTTATAACCTTAGGAACGCATCGGTGGTAATCGCCAAATCCGTCCATGACTCGAGCAACATCTCCCATGTACTCCACCCACTGCCCGGACATGGTCAATGTGTACCTTATCCACGCTTCTGTTGTGTAATTTATGTGGTATATCTGAATAAATACCGAGTAATCATATGTTATGGAGTCGTGGATCTTGAAATTGGGCACAATAACAGTTATGTTGCCGAGTTCCTCTGTGTTTCTACCAAGCCCCAGCCATAGGTATTGTGCACTTTCCATCACATACACATTGAATACCAGCCCGGAAAGGCTTAGTGCCATAGCCATTGCCCATATTATTCTAAATCGCATAATTCTATCACCGCTCGTACGCTTTAGCCTTTCCACCCTCTACCACAACATCGAGCATTATTTTTATTTTTTTTCCACTTTTTTCCCCAATCTTTAGCAAGTTTTTGTGCTTTTTAAACACCACAACAATATCTCTCACATCAACACCCATGTTTTGCAAGGCGCCCATTATTGCTATAAGCGTGCCCCCCGTGCTCACAACATCGTCAACAAATATCACCCTATCTCCACCCCTAAGCCCGTTTATGTACATTCTCGCCTCGGAGTATCCTGTTCTCTGCACAACCTCGACTTCGCCCTCAAGACCGTACTTTTTCTTACGTATTATAACCATAGGCTTCTTTGTTTTTAGTGAGAGCGCCGTGGCAATGGGGATTCCCATAGCCTCCGCTGTCACTATTTTATCCCAGTTTTCCGGCGGCGAGATTTCAACGATTCTTTGTGTAATTTCCTCGAGCATCCATGGCTCTATTTTTGGTATTCCATCAGTTATTGGGTGGACAAAATAATCGTAATTGCCTTTTTTAACAACAGGGCATGATTCAACTGACTTCTTGAGCATTTCGAGCATTTTTCTCATCCCCGGCGTTTTTATATCCAAGGGATATGAAATTACAAAGTATATATTAGGTTTTTGCTGTGCCTGCTGTATTGGGCTTAAATATAATACACAAATTTTTTATTGAAACTCGTAATTATGGGTAAGTGGAACCGTGTAGGATCAAGCCGCGGTAGCTCAGCCTGGGAGAGCGTCAGACTGAAGATCTGAGTGCCGAGGGTTCGAATCCCTCCCGCGGCACTATAAAGGCTTTCAAACATGAGCGACACGCAATCGAAATATATATATTCGCTGTCCACTTTCAATGGGCGAGGGATGCCAATGAAAAAGAGGATAATTGCTTTAATGATTGCATCGTTTCTCCTTGTGCCTCTCTTCACGCTATTTCCCACAAGTGTGGTATCGGAAAATGATGACGAAATGCAGCAAATCAGGTTATACTTTCACGAAAATGGTATAATGGATACCATACCGCCAACGAATACTGCACCGACAATAACCGCCGACAATGTAACATTTAGGATAAACAACACACTCCTTGATGACTTCTACACAGTAAACATAACAGTGGTCGTTTTTGTTGCTAAACAGCATGGTTTGACGGCAGGCACACCAAACGTTACCATAGAAATATATGATAATAATATTCTCATAGCAAATAAATCGTTCAGTGATGTAAATCCTCTATACTACCCAGCGCACGAGATAAACATGAATGTGGGCGAGTACACGTTTGCTAAGGGTCATATAATAAAGGTTAGTATATATTTAAAGAACTGCACTTTGGCGTATGATGCTACAAGCAGGGGTTCCGGACTCATTATCGAAGGTAAAAGTATAACCGATGTTTGCATTGAGACACGTAATGTAAGGGGAGAGAGAACCGATATATTTTATCCCAACGACTGGCCCTATGGTATCATAAACATATCGGGTAAGGTGCTCGATGTTTTTGGCTCCGGAGACATAAAGGGGATAAGGGTTAATATAACACACGAAAATGATACTGTGGCACAGGGTGATGCTACAATTCTTCCAAACGGTACATACTTTTTTGTGTGGAATTACAGCAATGTAGAGGTAGACCCTGGTCTTTACACATGCTCGGTAACAATTTTTGACATGAGCGGAAATGCAGTTAATGCATCGGTCAATATATCAATGGTAGAGAAGGGCATAGTTCTGACATCACCGTCGCAAACCCCAGAGGGCTACGGTCCTGCAAGGGGTACGGTTTCTGTCGGTGGGAATACCTCATACGTGATAAGGGTCAGAAATGTTGGTAAGGTGCCTCTGAGAGTGCATCTATTGCTTACGGGTCAAGATGCATCTCTTGGAAGGCTCAGCAAAAGAGATATTAATGTTACCGAGGGTGGTTGTGAGGAGTTAAGCCTTGAAGTGGACTCGGATGGTAAACCAGCATATTCAACGATAAACATAACAGTATACGCGTACAACAGTGATTATGAATACACGTTATTTACAATAACGTATGTATCACCGTATTCTTTTGCTCTTTCCCCTGAGAAAACAAACGATACTGTGGTTGCTGGAAAGAACGCCACCTTTACAATATCTGTAATAAACACAGGGGTTGCCGAACTTAAAGTTAACCTTACAGCGGAGACTAATAAGGATGGATGGCATGCCTCACTTAGTGCCAATACTATTAAGGTTGAAAAGGACAAGACTGTGAGTGTAACCTTGAGCGTGTCTACACCTTCAGCCCTACATGACGATTTCGAGGTTTGTGTTGTAGAAATCAAGGGCGTATGCGTTGAGGACGAGAACATAACAGCCAACACAAGCGTGAGCGTCAGGGCTGTTAGGGCAGTGTGGATGGAGGCAGTGCACGAGGATTTGACCGCGGATGTGGGCAGGGAAAAGAATGCAGAAATAACACTGATACTCCATAACATGCTTAACGAGACAAAGAGTTTCAGCCTGTACGTAGACGGGCTAAGCGATGACTGGAACATAGGTTTTAGTCCGTCCTCTAAGGTCACAGTGAAGGCGGAGGGAAGTGTGAGGATAACATTTACCGCCTACCCATCAAAAAATGTGAGGGCTGGTGATTACCCGATAAAGATAACAGCAACCGTGCCTCAGGAGCCATCATTATCTGCTCACCTAGAATTCACCATAATTAATGTGGAGTATCATTCAATATCTGTGGGTTTGGATAAGGAGTCTATAAAAGTAGCCCTAAGCCAGAATACCAGTATATTGCTGAGTCTGGGCAATACGGGTAATGTTGATGAACATATAAGTGTGATTGTAAACCTAACAAAGGACGGAGTTCTTTATGACTGGGTGAGTGTTGAGGAGGAATCATTTATATTATCACTCAATGCACGAAAGAATATAACTATATCTATTAACGTGCCGAACGAGGCGCAAGAGGGCGAGTATATTTTAAATATTGTTATAAGCTACGGTGGTGGGGAGAGGCATGAAAATGCCACTGTTATTGTGGAGAGAACTTTTGTGCAAGGGCTGATACACACCGTGCAAAGCAACTGGGTGCCAATCATACTCTTTGTAATAATATTGGGTATGGTAGTATTTGCTAGAAGGAAGAAGTGAACGCGCAGCGAGGTATGTGTTATTCATCGTTCTACCCAGCAACAAACTTTGAGGTCACTACTTAGCACTCGTAAGAATCCTGGCTCCATTCTCCTCAATGACCATGGTATGCTCTGCCTGTGCGACAACGCATCCCTTCTTTTCAACAAGTGTAGGATAGCAGTAAATAGCCCTTTTTCTTTCAAGATTTTTAAGAACGGCACAGTGATCATTAAACAACGCCGAGCACCATCTCTCTGCAAACGGAAGGGTTCGAAAGTTGTTGGCAATCTTTTGGAGATGTGGAGAGTTAATTCTCTTTGCAGTAATACGATAAATGTTGCCACAGGGGCCGTTTTCAACATACCCCCTACCATCTGTTACAAAAGGCTCTATCGCGATAACATCGCCTACCCTTAGTTTGCTATTATCCCCGTTATCGAAGTTGGGTATTGTCAGACCTGTGTGTATGATGAATTTTCCGAGACCATGGCCGCTAAGGTTGATCACGGGCTTGTAGCCATAAGATGATGCAACGGTTTCCACAACCTTTCCAATGGTTCTTACGCTAATTCCCGGCTTTATCGCGCTTATAGCCGCGTTCAACGCTTCCTCGGCACACCTTATTAAATCTCTCCATCTGCTCGTGCCTATCTCCACTGTGAGTGCTGTATCCCCAATATATCCATTTACATGCGCTCCTACATCTATTTTTAATACATCCCCCCTACGCAGTACATAATCTATTCCGCACGCCTTTGATGGTGGGGTGTAATGGGCAGCAATGTTATTAACGCTCAGGTTTGCTGGAAAAGCAGGAAGCGCTCCCTCCCCTATTATATACTCCTCAATTTTTTCGGCGATCTCCAGTAACGCTACACCCTCTCTCGCCAATTCTTTCCCATAAATCGCCGCCTTTCTTGCAATAGCACCCGCTCTCTCTAAGAATTCTTTATCTCTCTCGCACATTCCAACACCCTCTCAAAAGGGATAACTCCCCTGCGTATGAGTTTTATTTTTTTTCCTTCAACCCTGATGACTGTTGAAGGCCCACAATGAACGCATTTCCCACCATCCACATATATATCTATCTTATCTCCCAACTGCTCCATTGCCTCCCGAACGCTTGATGGTGGTGGAAGACCGTGAAGGTTTGCGCTTGTACATGTTAAAGGGTGAATTCTCCTCAGAATTTTCAGTGCTATACGATTATTCGGAACCCTTACACCGATTGTTGACCCAAAAAAATGGACAGTACTTGGGAAAATTATGGTCACAGGACCAGGCAACAATTTTTTGGCAAGTTCCATGCCAAACTTTTCGACGCATGCCACACTCTGTATTTTCTCCACAGAAGGCAGTGCTATAGAAACGGATACTTTTTTTTGCCTATCCTTAATACTATAAACTTTGTTGAAGTAATCTGCGTTGAGCGCATAGACACCG
>QMTG01000074.1 GCA_003649915.1 Thermoplasmata archaeon | reverse complement strand
TCGCCAACTTCCTCACCTGCGGGTGCTTCGGCTTCGCCCTCACCTGCGCTAACACCTTCCTCACCAGCAGCACCCTCTTCTGCAGCCTCGGCGCTTACCCCCGCAGCGGTTTCAGCCATCTCAGGAATTGCACCTTCCTCCGCCACACCCTCTGCCCTCGCAACAGGCTGGGTGACAATCTCCTTCTCCCTCTCTATAAACCTCTTACCAATCTCAATAAGTTTCTGCTTTTTCGCCGCTATTGCCTCCTCCTCAGCCACTAATTGCTTTTCTCTTTCAATAATTTCCCTGCTTTGGGCAATAGTCTTCTCAATTATAGATTTTAATTCTTCCTCTCTTGCAAGTATGGCTTCTTCCCTAGCCAAGAGTTGTTTCCTAAGTTCGGCAACCTCGGCCTCTGCCCTTGATACTTCCTCCTCCCTCCTAACAATGTCCTCCTCACGAGCAACAAGTTTTGAGCGTAATTGTTGGAGTTCATCCTCCAGACTCCTTATCTCCCTCTCTTTTTCTTCTATTCTTCTCCTCTCTTCATCGATCGCACTCTTTTCCCTCTCAATCTGTGCCTTCAAATCATCAAGCTCTGCCCTTTTTCTGTTGATTTCTTCTTCCTGCGCTCTTAGCCTATCCTCCCACTCCTTAAGTTCCTCTTGCTGTTTCTTCATCCTTTCAAGGTAACTCTGCATCATCTCAAAGATTTGCCCTTCCTGCTCCACCTCCATCAGTCCTCCCTTATCTTTTTTCGCCCTCCACACCTATATTTCATTCATCCCCTATAAACGTTTTCATTCAAAAATTGGTCCCAAAACTCTTATGCCGCCATCACCAACCTCGAGTGCGTGCCGCTCCATAGAGTGCTGGCATGCTCTCATTTTCTCAACTTGCAGAAAGCGCACAAGTTTTCCCCTGCTCCTTTCAAGCCCAAGATGTATTATTCCGTCTACAAGGAAGCCCTCGTTTCCAAGAAGATGCGACTCGCCTGTTAGTGATCTCTCCATAATAACAAATGACACTAAATTCTGATCTCTGAGCATCTTAAAAAAGTAAAACATTCTTTTCCTCATATTGCTAACGTCCTCAAGAAGTGAGTAAAGAGCGCCAAGCGAGTCAAGGGCAAAAATTGTAAACTTGTCCCCTCTGGTCTTCTTAAAGTGATAAATCATCTTTTCTATAAACTCCAGATAATTTGTGCTCTCTCCCCCAACTATTTCGTCAATCTCGCGCAGGTCTGTTAGGTCTGAGACTTGCATGTTAAGTGCTAGGTGTATTCCAAGGCTTTCCATGTTCTTCAGGTGACTTTCCACAGATTCTTCTAGGGTGCAGTATAACCCAAACTCATCAGGGTGCTTTAGCAGATAATACGACATTAATGTGTAACAGAATGCAGTTTTCATAGAGCCCGGAGGACCTGTAACTAGGATAACCTTTGGGGCGTCAATGTCCGTTTTAAACACTTTGTCCAGCCCTGGTATAGTGTCCTTGAACATGCCTGTTCCTCCTCCCTCAAACCTCACACATATATTAATTTGGCATATTAATTTTTTGGGTGTTTTTGAGCAATCATGAGGATTTTTATGCGAAGCCATACACGCCTGCAGGATTTTTGTTTAAAATTAGAGAAAAAAGAGGTATGGAAGGCGCGAATACGGTCCACGGGATGCTTTGTTTGCCCTTACGCCAATATTTTCTTTAGCCTACTCTTTGGGTCCTTTACAATAAGATAAAATTCCCAGATTAGTAATGCTACAGTAACAAGCACCACGCCAAGAAGTGCAGCGTCTGCGCTTACCTCAAGGAATTCCCCACCCTCGATGAGGTAGCCTAAAAGGTGGTCAACGAATACCATGATTGTAGCTCCCCAAAGGATAAGGCACAGAGTACCCAATTTATACTTATCATCACCTGCGTACCACAGTGCTGTTACTACTGCCGTTGTGAATGCCAGTATAACGAGCCACATGATCTATCACCCAAACACTATGCCTCCGCTTCCTTGGGTCTAACAGATTTTTTAACAACTGCCTGTGCGAAGACAACAAGCAACACCCAGCATAGTGTGGCAACTACAGCCATAGCTGTGCCTATCGTTGCCATTTCGTGAAGCATTGCAGGCACATCACTTGGATTGCTCATCGCTGTCAAAAATGGGGGCCACGGTACTACCTCGCCATGCCATACGTGCTCGACCATTAGTAGGAGTGTACCACCCCATAGAATCTTGTTCAGCCACCCTAGCCTCCATCTTCTTGCCTTTTCCTTGCCAACTGCTTTTTGCACAATGCTCGTCGCAATAGCCTCTCCACCGGGCACAAGAAAGCATGCCATATATCACACCTCGTAGCACGTTTTTTAAATTCGTGCCACGAATAACAAATCTTATATAAAAAAGTATCGGAGAGATGTTGCTATCCTGTTGGTTATACCCTACATCTAGCGCTCCCGCAATTTTTCAAACCTATCCTTGAGTTTCTCAAGAACACCAGGAAGTGTTGTGTATTCCATGTCTGCCAACGGCAATCTGTGAGGTTCAAAAGGACCATGGCGACGTATGTAGTCAGCAATCTCTTGAGCCTTCATTCTTGTCATATCAAATGCCGGGTCTGCAAACAAATCAACTGGACCTATGAGCCTGCCATCTGCAAGTTGAAAGCCAAGAGCAACAACCCTCGGAGGACCGTCAAATCTTGTGCATCTAGCATCTTCAACGCTCACAGGCATGAGGGGCCCGTTATGGCTTCCTCTCATCCATCCGCTGACTAAGTGAGGAAAGGCGAAGGGCTCGAGGACCTCACCGAGCGCCGGCAAGCCGCTCTGAGCCCTCACAAGAGCAACAGGGTCGTCCTTGCCAACATACTCCCCTGCAATCTCATAGAGTTTCTCCGTGGATATACATGCCACAGGCTCATCCTCGGGGAGTTTGCCGCCAGGTTTTGGATAAACTCTCTTTATAACATACTTGCCCTTTGCACCTATTAATGCAAGGATATCATACATTTCCTCTGGAGCGGATAAGAAAACCCTCTTGTGTTCATAAATGTCCCATATTTCAAAAACAAACCCTCCATGCATGCTTGGGTCAATAACAAGCCCTGCAGTGTTAAAGGGGTCTGCAAAAATCCTGTATATTGGTAGGTTGAAAGATCCGGGCTCTGTTTTGTCCATCATGAAGGCTATTATAGGCTCTGATTTTCTCTCTGTGAACTCCATCTCAGCCACCCCGGGGCCCATCCCTCTGACATTGCCAGAAAAAGCCTCTGCAAGCAGGTCTTGACCCGCACCGTAGAGTTTAAGGTCTTTTGCAACCTTTGTTGCCTTTTCAAAAGTATCCCAGGCAATCGCATGTATCCTCTCATTGTCCACACCTTTCCTGTGTGTCATTATCAGTTCAAGGTCATCACCAACATGTGTCACATGGTAATCGATGAGTATTCCCTCATCTACATATCTCTTCAGCAACTTTTTTGCTTCCTCGATGAGTGCAGGGTGCACTGTGGAATGTCCAGGCCAGCCGCCAATGTCTGCCTTTATCAAACTAACCGTAATCTTGGCCATATTTTCAGCCTCCCTTCGGCAGCCTATGTTCTCCCCGTAGAAAAAGGTTATTACGAAAGGTATATAAAGGTGTATAAAAATACCTAAAACATGCCTTCGTGGCTATTGATATGCTTGCTTCCGGTTGCCGTGATAATTGTGGTATTTCTAATACTAATAATACTAAAAATAATAAAAATCGCCATAATACTGCTCATACTTTTTCTAATAGCAGCCCTAATATACATAATGATTTATGGCATAAAGTTCGCATTGCCATAGGAGGGAGAGGATAGAGATGAGGAACATATCAGATATCAAGGCTTCGGATATTGTAAGCGGTGTTACCGTGCATGTAGGACCTAGCGATAGGGTGTCGGATATCATTGGAAAAATGATAAAACACAATGTGGAAGAGATTCCTGTGGTTGATGGGAAGAAACTGGTGGGTCTTGTGGGGTACAGTGCGTTGATTAAGAGGAGAAAACTGCCTATGGTAACAAGTGTGGAGCACATAATGTACCACCCACCGAGAATTGATTTGGATAAAAATATACTGGAAGTTGCCGAGATTATGCTGAGCACTGGAATAAAGCACATACCTGTGACGAAAAAGGACAAACTTGTGGGAATGATAACTATAGAGAGCCTCATGCGCAAGGTGATGGATAGTGAGGAGATGAAAGGAGTGCAAATTCGCGATATAATGACCCCAACTCCAAAATGTGTGGCGGAAGATGATACCATATGGAAGGCGAAGGCTTTAATGGCCGAACTTGATGAAAGCGTCCTTCCTGTCGTGGATAGAAACGGAAAGTTTGTGGGAATAGTGTCTATGAAGAGTATACTCCGTTATATAGAGCCTATATCACGCCCACACTTCGGTCAGTTTGTTGATGAGAAAAAGCCACCACTGGTTCAGGTAAAGAGTATTATGGCATCACCAGCCCCCGCACTGCGCGCCAATGACACGATAAGTAAGGCGATAGAAACAATGCTTAATAACTCCATGAGCGCTGTGGTTGTTGTGGACGATGATGGAAAACCCATGGGAATTGTCGGAGAGGATGATATTCTCGAATACCTTGTTGGGCTTAAGGAGAGAGAGGATGTTTACGTGCAGATAAGCGGGCTTGCAGAAAGTGCCGAGGTTTATGATGGGATGTACTCCCTAATCGGTAAGGCGTTGAAGAGGATTGCGAAGTACACAAGACCACTATCGCTTATAATACACGTTAGCACATACCATCACGAGGGGGGAGAGATTAAATACAGCATGCACACAAGACTGAGCACCACAAGGAAGATGTACTATGCTCGTGCATACGACTGGGATCTGTTTAAGGCGCTAAGCACGGTGCTTGAGCATCTGGAAAAACAGGTAAGAAAAGATAAAAAGAAACATGAGGAACTTTCAATGAGCATGCTCTAGTTTTCTCTTAAATCATTTTACACACCATTTTTGTGATTATGTGCGCGATGGTGTCTGGGGTGTGACGATGCCAAGTATAAGAGATAAGGGTAGGGATATAGATGAATAACAAGAGTAGATGGATGAAAATTGATAGAATAGGGTATGCGCAGTTTATAACGCTCTTCTCCATTAACATGACCACGGATAACCAGATATAATTTCTCAATAGTATTGCTGCTTAAATTGTCACCACAATCTATGGTATTAATCTATGCCTATCCCTTGGAAATAGTGTGCATTCCCTTATATTTCCTGTGTTCAAAAGCACCATTAAAAACCTTTCTGCACCGAGCCCCCAACCCGCATGCGGTGGCATTCCGTATTCGAATGCCTTTATGTAGAAGGAAAAACTTTCTAAGTTGAGACCTTTTCTTGCAATACTCTCCTTCAGCATTTCCGCATTGTGTATTCTCTGTGCCCCTGATGTTACCTCTCTGCTGTCATGGTTGAGGTCAAATGCTCTGCAGACCTCGGGCCTGTTTGGGTGTGGATGAGCATAAAATGGTTTACATTCTGTAGGCCAGTCCACAAT
>QMTG01000073.1 GCA_003649915.1 Thermoplasmata archaeon | reverse complement strand
GGTTTAGGTAAGGAAAGAGTGCAAAAGGCACAGACCTACTGCTTAATTTTAATCTTTTACTCATATGATTCTAAGCCTTTTTTGTTTCTCAGCCATAGTATTTGCCTGCTTCTAGTCCAACTTTAGCGGTTCATCCGCAAACTTTAAGGTGAGGTCTTTAATCAGTATCCCCCATGGTTCCAGAGAGATATATGAGGAGAAGATGGGAAAAGTTCTGGGAGGCTGTTGAGGAGAAAGGGCTGGCATTGGATTCTCTACTAATAATAAACGATTTTCACGTCGGTGATAAGTGTTTTTTCTATATGAGCGGTTTTGATGAGGGGCTTTCGAGTCTGCATCGTTTTATATGGATGGCAAAGACGCAACGGTTATTGTGCCTAAACTCGAGGAGGATATAGCATCGTCCTTTTACGGCGATGTTGTATCGTATAGGGACTACAACAAGCGCTGGGATGAGATTAAAAAAATAATAAGGGGGGACAAGGCAATAGGAGTATTGTTTTCAAAAATAACGCATGAAACGTACATGAAGCTTAGGAAAATTGCATACAGAGCAAAACTTGTTGATGTATCGGCAGTTCTTTCCAAAATGCGCATGGTAAAGGATGAGATTGAGATATCTAGGATTAAGGAGGCGTGCAAAATAGCTTCCAAGGTATACCCAAAGGTTCTTGAGACTGCTAAGGAAGGTGTGCCTGAGTACAGGATTGCGGCAGAGATTGTTTATATAATGCAGAAAAATGGAGCACAGGAGAGTGCATTCACGCCCATTGTTGCCTATGGCGAGAACAGTGCCCTGCCCCATTACACAAATGGCGAGAGAAAACTCCGCAGGGGAGATGTGATTCTAATGGACTATGGTGCTGTAAGGCTTAGGTACAATTCTGATATGACAAGAACCGAAATTTATGGCATAAACAACGATATTGAGGATATTTACAACGTGGTGCTAGAGGCGCAAGAGTGTGCGATTAATGCCATAAGGGCGGGTGTGAAAAGCACAGATGTTGATGCCGCAGCCAGAGAGATTATAGATAAAAGCAAATACAAGGGCAGGTTTATACACTCAACGGGCCATGGATTGGGCCTTGACGTGCACGATGGAGGCTCATTGTCTCCTTACACGGAGATTGTTCTTGAGGAAAATATGGTGTTTACTGTAGAGCCTGGTGTTTATGTCCCAGGAGTGGGTGGCGTTAGGATTGAAGATGTCGTTGTTGTTAAAAGGGGAGGTGGTGAGGTACTAACAACCTCTCCTAAGGAACTCTTGCAATTATAAGCACAAGAATTATTGCGATTACAAGAGCAATGATGATCATGGCGATAGTGCCCGTATCAAGGTATGGTGATTGTGAGACCTCTACCCTCTTGCTGGACTTCCAATCGTCATAAAATACTTCTTTGAAGTATTCTGCGCATCCGGATCCTCTAATAATAACCAGTACCTCCCTGTTTTCCGTGGGTGAATTCTCGTGCCAGTTTATAGACGATATTACTACATTGTCGTCAACAACAAGCCCTTTGTTGTGTATTTTCAGGCAATCACCATCGTAGAGCCTAGCCTCAATATCTAAGCCATTTCTATCGGCAACTGCTTCAATGTACCTGCAAAATTCGTAGTTACCCTCATACTTTCCATCCAAAATCAGACGAACCTTACACCCGCGTTTTGAGGCGTTGAACAGTTCCTCAACATAGGGGTTATATCCTGTGCTCCAATTTTTTATGTAGTAGACCTCAGCGAGAACCTCACGTGTTGCGTTTCTTAAGAGCGTGAGTATGGCACGGTTTGCATTATCTGGCGCCACGCACAGGGTAACATTTCCGTGAGCAGTAACTGCAGAAAATTTTCCGCTGTAATTACCGTGATATTCGCCAGCCTCTCCACCAAGGATGTTGCTTATATCTGGAATTATCACACAATCAAGCACAGGGTTACAATCATGAAGAAATACGTTAACGAGGTACCGCGCAATCTCTGATGAATATATTACCACGCCCCAACCCCTGTTTCCGTTGTACCCTTTCATGGGATAACCTGAGTGGACGAAATTTTCCGAGGATATGACCACAGTCTCGTTATCTATAATGCAATACTTTGCATGAATGAACCTGTACGTATCGTACACATATTTATCATCGTCCTCGACCATCATGTACACCCTTACGCCTTTATTCATCATTTCCTTTATGCAGTATATTTCCTCCTCGCAAACACCTCCAACAGGGTTTCCCTCCAGAAGGACAACAACATACACCCCCATTGCCGCCTTTTCCGCCAAAGCACGAGCAATATCGTTGTTTGTCATCAAGTAAGAGCATAGATAAATGCTCTCATTAGCCTTGGCAATCTGAGATATAAGCACATCGTAGGCGCAATCTGGGGAGCAAAACAGTGTTATGTTCGCCTCAGCAGCAATGGGGGAGAAATCACTCCACCCAATACCCATCGCTTTCCAACTATTGCCACATCTTACATAGTACTTCCCCGCCGGAATGTTGGGGAGCGGCGTAGAGGGACAAAGGCTACCATTACCATCACCGTAGACGACACAGTCCACAAGGCATCCATCTTTGGTATAGAGTGCAATCTCATCCCCTTCATTTGATAATTTGAAATTCCCCTTACTAGACTCAAGTTCCTCATAGCAGTAATCCGGATGAAAGCCCATGCTTGTGTAAAAATCTCCATCGTCCTCAGCAACAAACAGAGTGGTATTGGCAGCGAGCGTGATATTTGGGAGCAACAAAATCCCATCAAAGTCCGTTATTTTCCAACCTGTTATATTAATTGGCCTGTCGTCAAAATTTTTTAGGGCAAAAAACTCGTTCCTCTCACCACGGTAAGCATGATAGTAAAATGCCCATATCTTTACCCCTTCACCCTCACCTAGGCTCAAAACACTTTCTAGGGAAAAAATTGACCCTAAACAGATAGAGCAAAATAGTATAAGCGTAATGGCCAGCACACACTTTTTACGATACATAACTTTTAAGTGATTTTTTCAAGCTTGTCCGCCCTTGAGAAGTATGCGTCTGCCTCCTGCTGATACTTCTTAGCCATATTCTCAAAATACGCCGTTCTCTCCTTATACTTCACGCTCCTCTCCGTGTACGATGCTGCTCGAGCCTCTAGGTTTTTTGCTCTCTGCATATATTTTGCAGCCCTTGCCCTCATTTTTGCAATCTTAACCCTCTGCTTATTGGCAGCAATTGGGTCCATGCCTTCAAGACCTTTTTCCATTTCCTGGGCCATGCTTTCCAAGTTTTTTGCCTTTTGCATGTATTCTCCCGCTTTTCTTCTTAGCGTAACGGCCATATGTGTGCATTTTGTAGCCTTTGCCTCCGCGCTCTTTGCCTTTGCCTCATAGGCTGTAGCCTTAGCCTGAGCCTTAGCCCCCTTTTTTCTAAGCCTAGAGACATCATGATAGGCTTCAAGCGTTATTCTGTATTCTACAACTCCTCTCTCATCATTGCTCTCCATACCGTAGGATAATAGGTGTGTTCTGGCTTAAAACTTTCCCATATTAAATAAATTTGAGAGGGCATTAATCCAAAATGTTATAAATCATCACATTATTTAAGACCAACTGATGAGAAAGGTTGTGCTATCGATAAGGCTCAAAGATAACTGGGTGCGTGACCTTTCCGAAAAGTTTGGGGCGAAAGTGCACATACACAGGTCAATACCAATAGGTGATAGGCTTGCCAGAGACCTTGTGGAAATAAAGATTAAAGAGGGTGGGAGCGCCGAAGAGATAATATCGTACTTAAAGAAGCGTCCAGACCTTGATGATGTGGAAATGGTTGTGGCGGGCAAGAACACAATAGTGGGCGCTGTTACCGTAACAGGGTGCGCTGGGTGTTTTATTCTGCCAGATAAGGATAGTTTTCTGATAAGCGCGGAGACTGGGGAGAATCATGAAATAATATGGCATCTTGTTGTCAGGAATGGAGAAAACCTGAAAAAACTCATAGACCACCTCAAAAACGCAGGATGCGAGGTTGAAATCAAGAAGGTTTCGCCGCTGAATATTGAGGAAATGCTTACGGAGAAGGAGGAAGAGATAATATACATAGCGTATAAGAGGGGATACTTTGATTATCCGAAAAAAATAGGTATAAGAGAGTTGGCTAAGATGTTCAATGTTTCGCCCTCTACGCTCAGCGAGAGTTTGCGCAGGGGACAGCGTAAAATAATGGAAAAATACTTTTCCGAGATGGCGCATGAGCACATCTTTTGAGGTTTTCGAAATGAAAATTAGCAAAGAGTGGAAAGGAGATGATGTCCGAGTTGAGGTACTTTATTCGGTAGCAGGGGTTGCTACATCTGTGATTATGGAGGTTAATGATAAATACTTCGTGCTTGATGCTGGTGACGGGCTTTTGCGGGATATGGTTACTAGGGGCTATGACCCAATGGATTTGAGAGCAATAATGATATCTCACGGTCATTATGACCATATAGGTGCTCTTTGGGCAATCATGGGGTTCATGAGGATGATGGGCAGGGAGGAGGAACTGTACGTGGTAACACCAAAAAATTGTGCAGAAGCAGAGGTGCTCATTGAAAAATTCAAGGAGTTGCACAGGGATAGTATGTTTTACAACATACTGCACATGGAATTAGTGCCCGAACAAACCGTGATCATAGATAACTGTGCAATAACTGCCTTTGAAACCCTGCATGGAGGTTTGATTGCGGGCCGAGTATTGCCTAGAGTGCCGTCCATAGGATACATAATAGACGTTGAGGGGCAAAAAGTCGTTTATACGGGCGATAGTGGTGATTGTGCCTCGCTACGAAATGCTGTTAAGGGTGCGGACCTGGCAATAATAGAAGCTACATGGGAGGAGGGCGAGAGTAATGAAAGCAATTACCATCTATGCATAAACACCGCAGAGGAAATAGGTAAAACTGCGAAAAATTACATGATTATCCATAGAAAGGCTAAATGATTGCATTTGCACGTTTTTGACGCAGAACTTAGTTAATTGCAATGCTTAAAATATTTATGAACGCTCCAGCCACAGGATTATATTGTGCGTGAGAGGGCTCTCTTGCACATACAATTACGCCAAAGTTTACTATGCGCTTTCATTTCTGCCAATTTTCTTTATAATAATCACATATGTCCTGAAGAGGGCAAATATCGCATTTTGGTCTGACTGGTCTGCATATTTTTCTCCCAAACTGAACAAGAAGCCAGTTAAATTGCCTCCAGTAGGCGGTAGGCACAACACTCATCAGCGCTTTCTCACTCTCCAAAGGGTTCTTTGTTGATATTATCCCAAGTCTGTTGCTTATCCTGTGAACATGAGTATCAACAGGTATTGCAGGAATCCCGTAGCCGAACACGAGAACACAGTTTGCCGTTTTTCTTCCAACAAGCGGGAGTTTTAGCAACTCATCCATGTCTTTTGGAACAACGCCATTATATTTATCCAATATTATTTTTGCTATTTCCTTTATTTTTCTTGCCTTGACCCTGTAAAATCCCACGGGCTTTATTGTATTGGCAATATCCTCAACATCCGCCTCTGCTAGAGCTTTAGCG
>QMTG01000072.1 GCA_003649915.1 Thermoplasmata archaeon | reverse complement strand
CATTATTTCAGATTTCCTCAAGAGTACTTCTCCAACCTTTTTCATATCTGTACTCTCCATTGCATTATCTATCGTACCCTTTCTATTTAACCTTTTCCGTTATCTGGGGCGTGTCCAAAAATAGTAGAAGGCGATAAATGGCGCCTTCGGGGCGCAGAGCATCTAGCCATGTGTGTATTAAAACAAAGAATACCAAATTTATCTGCCATCTGCTCAGAGTACGAATATACATTCCTGGACTCTACACTATTCACGTACTGGCATAAAAACACAAACGAAATATTCGCATGCGTCTTCCTGTGGTTAAGATTACGATGAAGTGCCCCAGAGGCTATGGTGCCAGGATAAGAGACAAAGTATTCTCAAAGGAACTGTTGTAGGGGAAAGAATAGGCGAAGGTATATTCGGCGCGCTTACCAAAAACTTCGGAGATAGGCTAAAGACAAAGTTAAGGGAGGCCAGAGAGGCGAGAGTACTTATCAGGTGCTTGATCTACGCAAACTTCTGCCTCTCATCCGAGCGTGTGAGAAAAGGAATGGGTGTGATTTCTACCGCAGTAATCACACACCCTCAAAAACAGCCAAACTTAAATATACGACCCACACACTATGCATCCCCCATGGAAAAATGGGATGTTGCCATTGTGGGTGCAGGACCTGCAGGTCTTTCCGCAGCCGTCCATGCTGCAATGGAGGGAGTTAGCGTTATAGTGCTTGATAGAAAAAAGGCAATAGGTCTACCTGTCAGATGTGGTGAGGGTTCTTTTTACGAAATCATGGAGGAATTGAACATAGGTAGGGGGTTTGTTGTTGAAAAACTTGACACATTTAGGTTTATATTGCCGAACGGTGATGTTATAGAAGTACGCTCGCCCATTGAGTCGATGAGTATTGACCGCAGTATCCTTGAGAAAGAGTTGGCAATGAAGGCCGCAAGATACGGGACGGTAATATCCGTTGCTAGCACAGTGCTTAGTGTGAAGAACAATTGTGTCCATCTTGCGAACGGCGAGGTTGTGAGGGCGAAAGTAATCATAATTGCTGATGGGGTTGAATCGCGCATTGGTAGGAGTTTAGGTTTGAATACACACCTTTTACCAAAAGACTTGGGAGTATGTGCCCAGTACACCGTTGCAAACGCCGATATTGATAGGGGAAGTGCCGAAATTTACCTTGGAAACAGGATAGCACCCCGGGGATACGTCTGGGTGGTATCTAGAGGCGATGAAGCACACATAGGAATACTTGTATCTGGAGAATACGGTCATATGGCACGAAAACTTTTGGATGATTTCATTGGTCGCAAATTTTCGAGCGCTAGGGCAATTAAGTACATAACGGGATGTGTGCCCCAATCCCTACCTGTTGAAAATTTTGCACTCAAAAACGTTCTCTTTGCAGGAGACGCTGCCAGGTTTTCTGGCGCTCTTGGAGGTGGTGGAATACACAACGCACTGCTATCCGGAAAGTACGCCGGTATTTGTGCGGGAAGGAGCATTCTGCGGAACAAAATTGAGGATGCACAGATGTACAGAAAATTATGGAAAAAGCATTATATTGCGCTTTTGAGGGGCTATCGGATGAAGGAGAGATTATTTGGAGGAGATGATTCCACAATCGTTCGTTTTTTCAGCAGAGCTAGGCCAGTTCTCCACTTGCTCAAATACAGATTCTTTGGAAACCTTGCCCTCAAACTCTGGCTTGGTGATTTTTCCTCCCAGCACAGGCGTGGTGTCTGAGTGTCGCGATCGTGTTTTCCCCAAACAATATATTTATATGAGTTTTATTACCCGCCCGACATGGACATAATTGCTGAGATTGAGGAGTTGAAGAAGAAAAGAAGGGCGATAATTCTCGCCCATAATTATCAGAGACCTGAGGTTCAGGACATCGCAGATTTTGTTGGTGATTCCTTGGAACTTGCAAGGGAAGCCGTGGATGTGGATGCGAGCGTTATAGTTTTCTGTGGAGTCATGTTCATGGCTGAAATGGCCACAATTTTAAACCCTGACAAGGTTGTGCTCATTCCCGACAACAGCGCCGGATGTCCATTAGCGGATACAATAACACCCAGTGATGTTAGAAAACTTAGGAAAGAACATGAGGGTGTGCCAGTGGTCGCGTATGTAAACACGACCGCCTCTGTTAAGGCAGAGGCTGATATATGCTGCACATCTGCGAATTCCGTAGAGGTTGTGCAGAGCCTTGAGAGTGATGAGGTAATATTCGTGCCTGATAGAAATCTCGGCATTTACACACAGAAGAATTCAGACAAACACCTAATTATATGGGAAGGTGCGTGCGGGGTTCACGTTGGAATAAGTAAAGAGGACCTGCTGATTATGAAAAGAATGCACCCGAACGCCAAGATTGTTGTGCATCCGGAGTGCAACCCCGAGGTAATGGACATGGCAGATGCCATTGCCTCAACTGGTGGCATGGTGAAGTATGTTAGGGAGTGCGATGCTCAGGAGTTCATTATTGGCACCGAGATGGGGCATGTGTACCGCCTATCTCGCCTTTTTCCCGATAAAAAATTCTACGGTTTATATAACGCTGTGTGCAACGATATGAAGAAGATAACGCTTGAAAAGGTTCGTGATTCCCTGAAAAACATGCAGTATCGTGTGACTGTTCCTGATGATATTGCAAGGAAGGCGAGGAGGGCGATTGAGAGAATGCTTGCGCTGAGGTGATGGGGGTTGCGCTACAAAGACGCTGGGGTGGATATTAAGAGGGAAGCACTTGGGATTAAATCCCTTAGAGATAAGATAACCTTTGCTAGGAAAGGTATAGGTCAGCCGATAATTCTGGAGCATTTTGCTGGTGCTGTGGAATTCAATGAATACGCGCTCGTTCTGTGCACAGATGGTGTTGGGAGCAAGATAATGATCGCAAATGCCATGAAAAAATGGGACACTGTGGGCATAGATTGCATTGCCATGAATGTGAACGATATAATATGCGTGGGTGCAGAGCCCATAGCATTTGTGGACTACATAGCCATGGAGCGTGTAGATAGCACGATAATGGCAGAGATTGGAAAGGGCCTTGATGTTGGAGCAAGAGAGGCTAATGTTACAATAGTCGGTGGTGAAACTGCCACACTTCCTGATATGATTAGGGGGCTGGACCTAGCAGGAACGTGCCTGGGGTTTGTGAAAAAAGATAGTATTGTTACGGGCAAAGATGTGAGGGAGGGAGATGTGATAATAGGCCTGAAGTCTACAGGACCACACTCCAATGGCTATACACTTATAAGAAAAGTTCTGGAAAGAGCAGGGCTGGATTACAGCGAGGATTTCCATGGCAGACCCTTAGGCTTGGTACTGCTAGAGCCAACTGCAATATATGTTAGGGATGTGCTTTCAGTGCTTCGAAAATACGAAGTGCACGGCCTCGCCCACATAACAGGGGGCGGTTTTCTCAACATCACTAGGGTCAAGCCCGACCTCGGATACTTTATAACGGATCCTATTCGGCCCCATAAAATTTTCACATTCATTCAGGAACTCGGAGATATAAGCGATGATGAGATGTATCGAACCTTTAACATGGGCATGGGCTTTGCAATAATAGCGGGAGAGGATTGTGCTGCAGATATTGTCAGGGAGATTGGTGATAGGGCAAGGGTTGTTGGCCATGTGGAGAAGGGGAAGGGCGTGGTGATAGAGCCTGCAGATGTGAGGCTTGATTCGTAGCAATGGCGAGCGATGGATAAAATACAAGGGTTGAGCAAAAATTAATTAACCGATTTTGCAATTATTTTGCGAGGCGTGTTTGAATGGTTGGCCCAAGAATTGCAATGGTTTATACAAAACGCCACATGATTCACAGACCCAGTACTGCAAGCCCTGAGAACCCTGAAAGAATTGAAAAAATATACAGGTATGTGTACGGAAAAAAGGACTCCATGCCTTTTTTGAACATAATTGAGGACTTTGAGCCTGCAAAACTCAGTGATTTGCTCAGGGTTCATGAGAGAAATTATGTGGACTTTGTCAGAAATTACTGTAATAGAGGAGGGGGCTTCCTTGGCAACAGCACGTACTTTGGAAAGAACTCGTACATTGCAGCAACATATGCAGCAGGTGGGGCAATAAAGGCTGCCGATATTGTGTACAGCAGAGAGTACGATTTCTCCTTTGCCCTAGTTCGCCCCCCTGGCCATCACGCATCCAGCGATAAGTACGGCGGTTTTTGCATATTCAACAATGGAGCAATTGCAGCAAGATACTTGCAGGAGGTAAGGGGAGCAAAAAGGATAATGTTTATAGACTGGGATGCCCACGCAGCCAATGGAACAATGGAGGTGTTCTATGATGACCCAACCGTGCTTCTCATATCAATACATAGAGACCCTAATATTGCGTATCCCCATGATGGCTTCCTGCACCAGATTGGTAGGGGCAGGGGAAGAGGATATACGATAAACATCGAGATGCCAGAGGGAAGTGGTGATGCCGAATATGCTAGGGTATTCAATGAAATAATAGCGCCCGTGTATCGCCAATACTCTCCGGACTTTGTGATAGGATGCAACGGCTTTGATTCTTATTATAAGGACCCTTACGAAAAGTTAATGCTCACAGCACAGGGATATTACGAGTTCGTTGGAAGTATTGCAAAACTTGTTGGGAAAAACAGGTTCATGGTTCTGATGGAGGGAGGATACAATAAGGATAACGGTCTGCTCACTGAAATAATACTGAATGCCATGGCTGGTGTGGAAATGGAGTTTGAGGATAGTTTGGACACGCTAAGTTCTTCAATGATGCGAAGGGAGAAGGTGTCCAAAGTTCTGGATGACAAATTGCGAGATTTGAAAAACATACTTTCCGACTTTTTTGATCTGTAGATTGGCAAAAGTGTTAGCGATAATAGGATTTTGGTGCTGAGGTGCAAAGGTGCTGAGATACAAAAAGGTTTATTGTCTCCCTTTTGTCCAACAACCCCCTATCCCAGCCTCCCATCCGTACTACCACTGCTGTGTTAATATCAACAATGGAAAAAACACGTTGTTTTACCCCTCGCCTCTAAGCCTAGATATCATTATCTCATACCCTTTTTTTGCATACTCCTTCACATCAATATCGTACTTGTTGGCAACATAGTTCAGAGCAGCCTCAATCTCCACACCGAGCCTTTCTTGTACATCGTTCACCTCAGCAATCACCTGTTTTCGGTCGGCACCTATTTTATCCGCAATCCTGTCCACAATCTCCATTATGTATGCCTCGTAATCGCTGAGTTCAACCTCGCCGTGCTCCTCTTTCTCCCTGTCCTCTAAGTACTCTCTCAGCCTGTCCAAAATATTGGATGAAACCTTAAAGTCTATCGGAACATTAACCAAGTTGTGATTGAATCTTGGGCGGAGAAAACCTTTTTCCTCAGCAATAAGTGCTAGTTCTTTGCACAGGGATACAAACTCTTTAGCCTCTTCTGGAGAGAACCACTGCAATTTTACCGATAGTGTTAAAATGAATTCTTCCTCATCAACTAGGCTTTTACCGAGTACCCTGAACGCATACGTTAATGCCTTTTTTGTCTCATCCATGACCAAGCACCCTCCTTATGCTAAGTATCTGGGCATCTGCGTGCACACTAACTAACTCATCAGTAACTATATAAAGCGGAACTTTT
>QMTG01000071.1 GCA_003649915.1 Thermoplasmata archaeon | reverse complement strand
CCTTTATATACTCCGATGCCATTTCTGCTATTATATTCCTTACAACAGACAGGAACACTGTAAGGGGTATACCCTCGGCAATATACGAGTCTCCGTGGTCCCTGGCTTCTCTTATTGCCCTTTCCATGGACTTAACCGAGAGTTCTGGAGTAAGGATTTCTCTGGCAAAGGATGGTAGGTTATGGGCTTCATCCACCACGACTATAATGTCTTCTAGATTTGCCCCCATCCAATCCAGAAGATTACCCCTTATATGCGGGCTGAAAAAGTATATATATGGTGCTGTGACAACCTCAGCCAAGGGCAAAATCTCCTTCATGATTTCGTACGCGCATACTTGCTGTTCAAAGCACTTTGATGCCAATTCCTCAGCGGTTGGCATGTTTTGCAGGATCCAGCCTATGATTTCGTCACTCTTCGCCCATAATCTCTCATAATACGGGCACTTACCCGCTTTTCTCAACTCCTTGCATAGTAGAGAGAGTTCGTGTGGCGTGCCATGAGCATACTCCCTGTCCCTTGCCATTATTGGGCACATTATACGCCTACCTTGAACACACGCAACCCTTGCCCCTATAACCCTACACTCGAGTACGACCTGCCTCTGCTGCGAGTTCGTTCTTGTGAGGTAGAGCACCTTCTTTTCCGTATCCCTGGCAATGTTCAGTGTCGCCACAAGCACACATACAGTTTTTCCCATGCCAGTTGGCGCCTCTACAGCAATGTGTCCACCATTAGCCACAATATTAGCAACTTTTTTTACGAAATCCTCCTGTCCTGCCCTAGGGGTATACGGAAACTTTACCTCCACGTGCGTGTTATCAGGCATTCCATTATTAAGGTTGGCGGTGATGTATACCTAGGGCACCGATGGGTTGAAATACACCATGAACATTTCTCATCACGAATAATGTAAAGAGGAAGGGGCATGGGCAATAAAATCGCGCGCACAGGGCTCGTTGAAAAGTGCGGTGTTGTTGGTGCAGCATCTGGTAATTTGGAGCACACCCCCAAATATCTGTATTATGGCTTGTATGCCCTGCAGCACAGGGGTCAAGAAGCAGCAGGAATTGCCGTATGGAATAAAGACGTGCGTTGTCATAAGGGTCTTGGACTTGTCTCCCACATATTTTCAAACGATATTCTCTCAAATCTTGCGGGCAACAGGGGAATTGGGCACACATACTACTCCATAAAGCTGTCCGTGCCAGAGAATGCACAGCCACACATTGTAAAAACCCATGTTGGGGATATTGCCATTGCGCACAACGGCATAATTGTGAATTCCGAGGAGTTAAAATCTTCGCTCATGAAAGAAGGGCACGTTTTTGTTCTGGGCTCTGAGGAGGAAGCAATGGCGTATATTCTGGCACGTGGAATTAAGGACTCGGGCAATGTTTGGAGAGCAATATATGGGATGATGAGAAAGATTAAGGGCTCATACGCCCTAACAATAATGATAAACGATAGAGTTTTTGGAGTGCGTGACCCGTACGGCATTAAGCCTTTGTGTGTGGGAGAACTTGATGGCGGCTACGGTATAGCATCTGAAAGCGTGGTGTTTGACGTGCTCGGCGGTAGATTTCTTTACGATATTTTGCCGGGCGAAGTTGTTGAGATAACCGAGGATGGTGTTGAGAGGAGAAGGTTCTTTGAGGTCGAGCATACAGCCCACTGCTTTTTTGAGTACGTTTACTTTGCCCGTGCAGACAGCGTGCTTGATGGTAGGGAAGTGTACAGTGTGCGCAGACAAATTGGCAGGGTTCTGGCCGATGAGCATCCAGCAAACGCTGATGTGGTAATTCCTGTGCCAGACTCTGGCAGAGCACAGGCTTACGGCTTTTCTGAGAAAAGCGGCATACCAATTGCAGAAGGGCTTATGAAAAACAGGTACTCGCAACGTACCTTTATCATGCCCACACAGTTGCAGAGAGAACTCAGTGTGAGGGCAAAGTTGAACGTGGTGCGCTCGGTGGTTGATGGAGCACGTGTTGTGCTAGTGGATGACAGCATTGTGAGGGGCACAACAATGCGCAAGATCGTTAGAATGCTGAGAAAAGCAGGAGCAAAGGAGGTTCATGTGAGGATAGGCTCTCCCCCAATAATAGCTCCCTGCTACTTTGGCATAGATATGACCACTAGAGACCAATTAATCGCCAGCGGGAGAACAATAGATGAGATTAGAAGGATTATAGGTGCGGATTCTTTGAACTATATAAGTGTTGATGGGCTTGTAAAGGCTATAGGCGTGGATCGGAACGATTTATGCTTGGGGTGTGTGACTGCCGAGTACCCAATGAACATACCGGGCGAAAAGCACAGATTTCAGGAAAGACTTGACCAGTTTATATGAGGTGGTGAGCATGAGTAGTAAATTGAACGTGGCAATTGCCCAATGGATACCTGTAATTGGTGATAAGGAAAAAAACGCCTTAAGGATTGTTGAGGGTATGCGCAAGGGCGCCAAGGCCGATGCCGATATTGTTATTTTCCCAGAACTCTTCCTAACGGGCTATTCGTGCAGAGATTATTTCCACAACTTGGCAGAAGACCCAAACTCCAGAATTTTCAGGCAAATTGTTAGGGAAAGCAACGAGTACAATGTTGGTGTTGTTTTCGGTGCTCCTATCCGCGATAAAGACAGAAAAATAATATACAACTCCCTTGTGTTCATAAACGGGGACAATATTGGGGTTTATAACAAAATAAACCTAGCAAACTTTGGACCTTTTGAAGAAAAGATGCAGTTCGCCCATGGCGATGATGCAAAACTGTTCAACATTGGCAATATTAAATTTGCTCCTGTAATATGTTATGATGCATTCTTTCCAGAGTTGCTGAAGAGTTATGCACTTGGTGGTGCGCATGTTATTATCCACATATCAGCATCACCCTATTTCAGCAAGCAGGCGTTTGAAACAATTGTGCCTGCTAGGGCTGTTGAAAACACCGTGTTTTACATTTTTTGTAATTATGTGGGCGTGGAGCGTGGTCTTGTGTTTTGGGGTGGTAGCAGGGTGATCTCGCCGAGAGGGTATACTATCGTTAAAGCAAAGGAGTTTGAGGAAGACTTCATTTCATGTACAATAAACTTGGACGAGTTAAGGATTGCCAGGTTTTTACGCCCCACAATACGGGACAGTTGATTATAGCAGAAAGAGTTTCCCATAGTACAAAAAATTAAACACATCCACTTGCCCAAAATGCACAACTGTACCAAAAAACAAACGGAGACAACACTCAAAACTCACAGCCTACGTCCTGAGGCCAAAAACGCGCAAATAAGAATAAAAAAGCCCTTCTCATTTTTCACTTGTTCCTTTTATTCTCACCCGCTCCGCTCTTCATCTGAGCCACAACTTGAGATATCCTTTCCTCAAAATCTTTCAGCAACTGTTCAAGCCTCTTATTTCTGATGGCAAGGGTGAATTCGCCCCTTGTTTTTTCTACTAGGGAGCGAGCCATGTCCTGCTTTTTCCTTATTGCAATAAGCCCGCTTGGATAGTCAAATCTCATGAGCATCTCATATATTGCTTCCATAATCCCCAAATACTTTTCAGCAGCCCCTATATCATCCGTCCTTATTCTTTCCAGCACCATCCTTCGAAGTTCTCCAACAACATCGCCTAAGCCCATAAGATAAGGGCGGCTTGGCATTCCGAGCTCTGCAGGCGATGGTACCTTCTCATCCTTGACAATGGCATTCAATATGAATGCCTCTGCCATTTCCTGCTGTGCACTCTCCACAAAGCCCGCATGATATAGGTCAGGATGGTCAGAAAGCAGTGCTTTTAACTTCCTAAACTCCTCCTTTGCCTCCTTTAATAAACTTGAGGAATCCTCACCCCTATGCAGTGCCCTTATCGCTGCACTGCTGAGCCTGATTATTGTCCTTACAGACTTAAGTGCCACCTCCCTAACCGCGTCCTTTTCGTCAAGTTCTTTCTCAATACCCTCGGATATTTCACCCAACTCCTCTATGTTATGCATATATGGCTCCTCCAAAAGGCGCGCCATTGTTGGCTAATTCGCCATACCCAGCCATGGACTACGCAGCCCTTCCTTTGACCCGCTTGCGCATGACTCTTGTAATATAGCCTGCAAGCACGTTGCGAACCTTTGAGGACTGCACGTCCGTTATCTCGGCAACAACCCTTTTGTTGTGCTCAAAGTCTGTGGTAAATCTATGGGCGTGCTTCTCAAGCAAGCCCTTCGCTGCCCTTTTAATGTACGTTGGCATTATACTACCCACTCTCTCACCTCTCAGCGCGCCTTTTCCGCCCATAAAAGGGCATAGTAAATAAAGTTTATGATTGGGGGCTATAATGCTTGCTCAGCCAAGTTTGATCTCAGAAAGGGTGTAGTATGTTGGCCCCCTGCTGCTGAGAACACTCTTCTTCACCCTTACAGAATCAACAATAACTTCACCAAATACATGAGGCAAATACGCGTTTACTATCTTCCTTAGCCTGCCTCTGTCATTGAGGTATTTTATGCGTGCCACGGTTATATGGGGCACAAACCTCTTACTCTCTCTCGGATAGCCGAGCCTATGCAATTCCTCGTCTATGCACTCTGCCATATTTTCGATTATTCCATCGCTTTCCACACCAACCCAAAAAACTCTCGCCCTAGACAATGAGGGAAAAACCCCAACACCTTTTATAAGCGCTGAAAACTTCTTTTGCCCGTGAACGCATTCCTGAACAGCCTCTGCAACCCTTGGTACAGCACTTTCTTTAATATTTCCCAGAAATTTCAGCGTTAGATGGGTGTTTTGCTCCTCAACAACCTTTATTCTTCCCCTGAGCCTGCCCAGTTCCTCACGAAGGGGCGATAACATCTCGCCAGGAATGTCTATGGCTATGAACGCCCTAATGTACTCCTCGCCCATACCAAATACACCTACGGAGGAAGTATTTCACTAAGCCCTTCCTCTATTATCTTTGATATCTCCTCTTGCATTTCTCTCCTGACCCTCTCGGGCAGTGTTGAAAGCCCTACTTTTAGGCCACACTTCATAATCTTTGCCAAAGCATACGCCTCTTTCACCTTACACTCGGCATACATGTTTATTGCGTTCTCTATCTCCTTCTTTATCCTCGGATTATCCTCCATCACTTCGCGTATTCTCTTTTTTATTTCGTCCTTTATAAGGTCTTTGACCGCCTCTATAAAGAGGTTCTCAATAATTTCAACGTTTTTCTTCTCATCAAGCAGTATTCCAAGAGCATCTTCCAACTTCATGCAATCCCTCCTGTACGACTTAAAAGGAATTAGCCCTACAAATATAAATTTTTGCATAACCTAGAATAACTTTTCCCTACAAATTGTCCCCACAACCATGATTGGCACAATTTTTATATAAAGGCCTGCAATTTCCAGACGTGAGGGTATGGTAGCATGGAAGATGGTGGAATGTTTGGCCTTGCGTATGGTGTTTGTGCAGTTTTCTACATAGCATGGTTTATTCTATGGATTCTCGTGGCAATATGGGTTTATAGAGATGCGGAAAGCCGTGGTAAGAGCGGCGCTCTCTGGTTACTAATTATAATCCTTACTGGAATAATCGGGCTCATAATCTGGCTTGTTGTTAGACCCGAGAAACAGTATTATCAGCAGCCGTACCCGCCCCAGTATCAGCAGGAAATATCGCAGCCTCCACCGCAGCAGTATACATGCCCTTATTGCGGTGGCCCACTTATATATTCAGCTCAGTATGGCAGATGGTATTGCCAGAGATGTAACAGGTATTTATGAGTCTTAGAGTTCTATTGTCAAGCCTGCACAGCGTCTTTTACACTTAT
>QMTG01000070.1 GCA_003649915.1 Thermoplasmata archaeon | reverse complement strand
TTTTCGCTTAAGTTGACACCATCCGCCTGACGACCCCACACATTTATAATCTCTGGCAAATCTCCCTCCAAAAGTGAGCATGATGCTCCTAGATGTGTTCCTATTGGTGCTGGGATTTCTCGCCCTTGGAGTATGCTCAAACACCCTTATAGACCATGCAGCAAAGATAGCAAAACATATCGGGGTATCAGAGGCAGTTATTGGTCTGACCTTGCTGGGCTTCGGCACGTCCCTGCCTGAGCTTGTAGTATCCGTATACGCATCCATAGCATCGCACGGGGAGATTTCAGTATCTAATATCGTCGGGTCAAACATATTCAACGCGGCAATTGTTGTTGGGACATCAACGTTGATCTTTCATGCAAGGATAACAGTGGGCGATTTTGCAAAGAGCGAGGGCGAGATAAATTTGCTCACACCCATAGCAATAACTGCCATCCTGCTTGCAGGGGCTATTCCCCGCGCCACCGGGGGAATAATGTTACTAATACTTGCAATATACATACTTTACATGTTTCAGGGTAGCAGACCCCCAGCGCTTGCTTCCGAGAACAATGATGGCATGGGAAAGAGTATACTGATCGCCATTGCAAGCCTTGCAGCAATCCTGGTCAGCGGTAAAGTAATCCTGCACTCCGCGGTAAACATCGCATTGGCGCTGGGAACACCGGAATGGGTCATCGGTGCATCGGTAATAGCACTTGGCACATCGCTCCCAGAGTATGCAGTGAGCATAGTTGCAGCAAGAAAGGGTAAGATGGCGATGTCCCTAGCAAACATTGTGGGCTCCAACATATTCAACATATACGGAGTTCTCGGTATTGCATCCGTAATATCCCCAATAGCGATATCATATCCCAACGCACTCTTTGATTCAGCAGTGCTGTTCATAACAAGTGCAATACTAAGTGCAATGATACTAAGCAAAAAATGCCCGCGCTCTGTCGGGCTTTTTCTCATAGTAATATACTGCATCTATATATACCATCTAACAGGTGCACACGCTTTTTGACGCAAAAAATATAAGGTCACCTGCGATTAGGCTGTGTACCATGCGCAAGGCTGCAGTGTTATTGGTGCTCATTGTTATGGTTGCGAGTGCGTTGTTTTTTCCAGCAATTACGGGAGATGCAAAACCCAACTGGGTGGTTATTGATAAGGTTCTGGCAAACAAACTCAATAAAAGCGCACCCTGGGACAATATTGAGGTTATTGTTCAGTTTACAAGATTAAGCGAAGCGAACAAAGCCCTGGTATCGCTCCGTATAACCCCAATGCACACATTCAGCGCAATAAATGCAATCTATTTCAGAGCAAAACCCGAGCAAATAATACGTCTCAGCAATTACAAATGCGTGAGATGGATGGAGTACAACGAGCCCCTTCACTACACTCTTGATAAAAGCACAGGGGTGATTCACGCTGCCGAACTATGGAGCATGCCAGTATTCGATAATGGCACTTTGGTATCGGAGGGAATCGACGGAAGCGGTGTGACAATAGCCATTGTTGACTCGGGCATTGACGCCGGACATCCTGATTTGGACTACGGGAAAAAGGTAATACTGAATCTAAAATCTGACAGCAACCTTGTATGGTACGAGGTGGAAAACTCTGACACAAGCAGCGGCCACGGAACACACTGCGCAGGCATTGCTGCAGGCAATGGAGACGCATCAGGGGGGAGGAGAAGGGGAGTGGCGCCAGGTGCAAAAATTGTGGGTCTGAGCACGGGCGAGGGTCTATTTATATTCAACGCTCTAGGCGCGCTTGAGTGGGTCTATGAGCATACAAGGCCCGGAAGCAATGTATACAATATAAGGGTGGTGAGTAATAGTTGGGGAAGCAGTGGAGAGTACGATCCTCAAGACTCCATAGTGCAGATTATTGAAAAACTCACATATGATAATAATGTGGTTGTTGTTTTTGCTGCAGGCAACGCGGGAAGCGATGACCATGACGGGCACACCAACACTGTAAACCCGTACTCGTTAGCGCCTGCAGCAATATCGGTGGCGGCGGCAACTAGGGAGGGCGATGGCGTTGCAGACTTTAGTTCGCGAGGGATGGCCACTGACAATTTCACATGGCCAGATATTGCAGCGCCTGGAGTTAAAATATGGGCGACACAGCCAAGGAGAACACTGATATCCTCTCTCACAGACGGTGATGGAGATGTGTATTATATGGCAATATCCGGCACCAGCATGGCCACCCCACACGTTTCAGGGCTGGTAGCGCTCCTATGGCAGGCATGTCCCTCCATGCGTGTAAGCGATGTTCACGAAGATTACGGGGGCAATGCATCGTACGATGCGAAAGGGTACTGGAACATGAGTACCACGAGAATACACGAGGCAGAGCTCATACTGAAACTGACTGCCGATTATATAGAGCCCACTGGAGACAACGGTGTGCCGCAAAACCGCAGCATAGGCATAGAGAACAAATCCTATGATTATGCTCAGGGTTATGGCCTTGTGAACGCAAAAAAGGCGGTAGCCCTCGCACTCACTCTTCAAAAGTTGAGAGAGAGTAACCCTAATGCCACAGTTTTTGATGCGTACAAGGTTTACAAAAACATAACAATGCACACCAAGGTTTGCGTGGATGGGATGCTTCAAGCGTCATGGAAGGGGGACTGGGCTCAGTTTGTTATGAGGAACGGAAGCGTAACGCACACCAACAACGAGGCTTTTCTCAAAATACCGGAAAACACTACGGCGCTGAACATAACTTTTTCGTACAATCCAATAAGTTTAGATAACGGCATAACCATGGGTAGGCTTGTGCTAAATTTGGACACAAACAACGACGGAACCGCGGATGAAACAATAAGTGGTACATCTCTAGCAACAATAAGCGTGAGCGGGGATAGCCTCGGCTCGGTTTGCAGGCTATGGGTTGAGGGGGTGGGCTTTTCAGCACTAAAAAGAAAAGGACCACTGGACCCAACCTCGGGGGAATACAGCGAGGCAATAATTGAGTATCACATATTGTGCACTTTATTTCTGAAGCCTAACACAACGACTAACATAACTGCTGAGGAATCGCCAATATATCACGGATGGCATTTCGCCACCGACAACAAAACGTATGCCCTCATGGAAGCGTTCAACCTATCCGCAGCAGTACCCACAAGGGCGCTTATTCAACCGCCTCCGCCTCCAAAGCCCAAGCCCTTATGGCCCATAATCCTTCTCATCATACTAGTCATACTCTTCATATACTACCTGCAGCGCGCGAGAAAGCGTATAAGCGCGTTGGGGCAGCGTGTGCTCAAGCGGGTAAGGGCGTGAGAAATAAAATAAGATATATGAAAGCATCATTTATATACGCGTTAGTTTGTTGAGGTGCGGAATAGCAAAAAGGAGGTGATAAAGTATGGTCGTTAGGGAAAGGGTTGAGAAGGCTAAGAAGGAGGCAAAGGAAGCTGTGACAACGGCTGCAAAGTTCGGCCAGGGTATAATCTCGCTGATAACTGACCAGTTGATGGAACTCAGAGAGTTTCTGGACAACAGAGAGATAGAGGTAAAGGTCAAGTTTAACAACCTATCGCTAAATGGTGAGGTTTCAAAGACCATATCTTTTCTCAAGAAAGAAACTGGAAAGAAATGAAAAATATAGAGAAGTACCTGGACGAGATCGCCCCCTTCTGGAACCTGATATCTGGGGGCAGCGTCGATATTACCGTAAGGGTTGATAAAAAAGATGCGGTAGCGTTGAGCATACACAATGACCACGTCAACGTGAACATTATGGGCATGGACGCGATAAAGATTGCGCTTCCGCTTCTTATGAAAAAAGAGGGGGCTTTTGCAGGCATAACTGAGCGCTCCATGTCCTTGTCATCGTTTCTGCAAATGCTGGGTAGGGTTAAGACGTTAGCGGACAAACTTGCAGCCATGAAAAAGTACGTAACGATAGCGTACAGGGGTAAGGAAATATTGCGGGTCGGCCACAACGCTCGCTCCTTCGGGCTGAGCGTGCTGAACTACGACAACATCCAGATTGGCGGAAAAATGAACATACTGCGGTTCATAAACGACCTCAAGGATGTGATCAGATGATTCTTCTGACGACATGGTTCGGCGTTTTTGTTTTGGATGATGGCAGGATAGTAGAAAAGGTGCTTTTTCCCAAGGATGCGCGGGAAATTGCTGAAAGGATTGGGGCAATGAGAAGGGGAGAGGCGCTCAGGGAAGAAGTAGCACTCATCCAAAAGCACAGCGGAATCAAGGTGTGCGATGAGCGTCTTTCGCAATATGCCGAGGTCGTGGAGCCACCTGCGCTCGAAATACACCCTGAGGATTTTGGCTATACTACTGAGTTGCTAAGGGATGCCTATATCGTGTTGGGAGAGGAAGAGTTGGGCGTGAAAAAGGACGAGGACATAATATCCATGATAAGGGCTGTTGATGACCTAATACGCATGGATAACACGCTGAGCGAGAGAATAAGGGAGTGGCTCTCCTGGCATCTCGAAATTGCAAAGGATGAGGACGCGCTTGAGGTGGGAAAGAGGGCAGAGATTGAGGAGGTCAAGCCACTAGTTAGAGCGCTTGAGAGTATAAGGGATGCGAGAGAAGAGGTTGAGAAAAGCATCGAGGAAGCAATGAAAAAGCGCGCTCCGAACGTTACAAAAATAGTGGGACCAATCATAGGTGCAAGGCTGATATCGCAAGCGGGAGGGATTGAGCGCCTAGCAATGATGCCCGCAAGCACGATACAGGTTCTTGGGGCGGAAAAATCGCTATTCAGACACATAAGAAGGGGCTCCCCACCTCCAAAGCACGGTGTGATATTCCAGCACCATCTGGTTCATGGTGCGCCGAGGGCGTTGAGGGGGAAAATTGCAAGAATGCTTGCATCAAAACTGGCGATTGCTGCGAGGGCTGATGCTGCAGGAAAGTACATAGCAGATGATCTTGTGAAAAAACTGGAGAAAAGGCTGGAGGAAATAAAAAGACATCATGGCAAAAAATAGTGGAATTTACGTGCTATTGGTGCACATTTGCAGGGAAAAGGAAATACATGTAGGTGCCCTTGGCGAATTGAAAATAAAAAAGGGATACTATATATACATTGGAAGGGCAAAGAAGGGGCTAATTTCAAGGGTGAAAAGGCATTTTTCTTATGAGAAGAGAAAGAGATGGCATATTGATTACCTTATCGAGCATTCATGCCGTATAGGAGCATATATATTTCCGGGTGCAGATGCAAGCCTTGAGGAAGAAATTGCAACCTTTATGACGGGAATCTACCCCCACATACTGGGCTTTGGCTCCTCTGACAGCAAGGCAAAATCTCACCTATTTTTTACACAATCACTCAAGGATGCGTTGAAGGCGATA
Source organism: Thermoplasmata archaeon (assembly GCA_003649915.1). GTDB lineage: Archaea > Thermoplasmatota > Thermoplasmata > B31-G17 > B31-G17 > B31-G17. Next base: position 464 of record QMTG01000070.1, on the reverse strand, counting down.
GAGATAATACGGAATAAATTTTCCCTCCCTCCACCAATCGTGGTCGAAGAGGTAAAAAATTTAATTATGCAAACAAATAGGGGGCGTGAGGAAAAACTGCCACCGTAGCTTAGCCCGGTAGAGCGGCTGATTCGTAATCAGCAGGTCGGGGGTTCAAATCCCCCCGGTGGCTTAAGGTAGTAATAAGGTGTTTATGGGTTAGGATTTGAGAGACGGAAAGGAGTTTATGTGCGCTGAAAAAGTACCTTTCCGTCGAATCAAATCCCCTTGATTAGGCTCTATTGTAGTTAAAGTTCTCAAGCATTTACATGTTTTATAACTACTTTACCACCAGTATCTTTCTCTTTAGCTAGTTTAGTTACTATCACATAATCCGTAAAGTTTGCTATATAATCCACTATCTTTTCGAATCTCTCCGGATCATAACTCGTTACAAGCTCATCTAGGACGAAAAACGGATAATC
>QMTG01000069.1 GCA_003649915.1 Thermoplasmata archaeon | reverse complement strand
TCCATATCCTCCCCTGCCCATGCCGCGACCCATACCACGACCCATACCACGACCCCTGCCACCAAAAGGTGGGGGTGGCACCGATGTACTCTGCAAATTTCCACTCAAATAGCCATTGACAGCGTCTGCAACTCTTATCCCAGCAATCATTACTATTTCAATCCCTGCCTGTGCCATTACTCCAGCAGCGTTTGGTCCGATATTTCCAGCCATTACCACATTGACCCTCTCACCTATCATCATTTCTGCACTTCTTATTCCTGCGCCTCCAACAGCATTTACATTGGGATTTGGCAGTACGCGCACATTACTTATCTTCCCATCATGAACATCAACTATTGTGAACGTTGGTGCCCTCCCAAACACTGGAAAGATTATATCGTCAAGCCCTCCCTTGGATGTTGCAGATGCTATTCTCATTCCTTATCACCACCTCCTGAAACAATACTATCAACCTCTCTAGCAATTTTGAGAAATATTGAAGCAATATCATCGCTTTCATTTTCCACCATAAGCGCCTTTCCTGAATCACCTGCCTCAACAATTCGTGGGTCAATTGGGATTTTTCCTAGGAGTCTCAAATCATATTCTTTGGCGATCTTTTCACCTCCACCACTCCCAAATATCTCAATACGAGTACCACAGTTCGGGCATACAAACCCGCTCATGTTTTCTATCACACCAATTATAGGAACCTTCAAAACCCTTGCAAAATTCACAGCCTTTCTAACACTAAGAAGCGACACTTCCTGCGGTGTGGTTACTATTATTGCCCCATCGTTATTTGGAAGAAGTTGAGCAATGCTAAGAGGCTCATCACCAGTGCCGGGCGGCAGGTCAACAATCAGATAGTCAAGTTCGCCCCAATCAACATCGTTTAAGAATTGGCTTATTGCCTTCATTTTTATGGGACCTCGCCATATGACTGGGGAGTCGCTCTCCGATAGCAAGTAGGCCATAGATATCACCCTTATACCGTCATGAACAACCGCAGGCACAATTTTATTGTCAACGACCTCAAGTCTGACATTCTCAGCCCCAATAATCTTTGGAACACTGGGCCCATGTATATCTGCGTCCAATATTCCAACAGATTTCCCCAACGCTCTAAGGGCTACGGCGAGCGATGCTGCCACAGTGCTCTTGCCAACACCTCCCTTTCCACTCATAACCATTATCTTTCGCTTCACACCCTTCATTCCAGAAAGCTCAACGCCTTTCTGCCCATCCATTGCGTCCTACACCTCTTTTAGGTTTTCCTAAATAGTTTGGACTTACCTAAAACTAATAGATACAGGCCCTATATAAACTTTATCCCTCAATTTTTTACTTTGATGGCGAGAGAAACCTCTATATTCTACGAAATTTTTAATACGGAGCATTGTTATTACATGGGCGGCGATGAGCATGAAGTCAATTGAAAGTTTGCTTGAGAAAGTCATAGAGCTTAAAAAGAAAGGGTTAACAGAGAGAGAGATTGGTGAGGAATTGCATTTATCCACAGAGACAATAACATGGCTATTGACTAGGGGTATCGAGGAGGAAATGCCCATCGATATTAAGATTGGCTGGAGATCTGTGGGTGTGTTTGGTAGAAGGATAGAAACCTTATCTTTTGCAATTATGGATGTTATAGAGGAAGAAATGGTAAAAAGAGATGTTGATGTTGATGTGGCTGTTGGAATAGCGCTTAACGGCATACCGTATGCTACATGCATATCAAACCTCATGGACATAGAACTTGCAATATACCGCCCACCGCAGGATAAGGATTCACTCGGTACATTTAGCTCTAATTATGCCTCAGTTTCTGGCAAAAATGTGGTGTTTATAGATGATGTTCTGAGCACAGGCCACACCTTGATGTCGGCAATAAAAACAGTTAGACACGATAACGGTAACCCCGTACTTGCTGTGGTAATAGTAAATAAAACACCACATAATGATATAATGGGTGTTCCCTTACGGGCGCTCATAAGGGCAAGAATAATAAGGCCTAAGTAGTTTTTGCAACGGCATGCACTGGGCAGACGTTATTGCAAAGGACCTTGCCGAAAAGTACAGCGAGCATAGGATAGCCACTGGAATAACCCCCTCAGGCCCTATACATGTGGGAAACATGAGAGAGATTTTGACTGCAGACTTTATAAGAAAAGCCCTTCAGGATATTGGTGAGAAGGCAGAGGTAATATTTGTGGGCGATACGATAGACCCCCTTAGGAGACGTTATCCATTTCTACCAGATGAGTACGAAAAATACGTAAAAATGCCCCTGTACAAAATACCATGCCCGTGTGGAGGGCACAAAAACTACGCCGAGCACTACCTTGAACCTTTTATATCATCGCTTAAGGACCTGGGTGTTCAAATGAAGGTGGTGCTAACGCATGAAATGTACGCCAATGGCATGTATGCCGATGCTGTAGATAAAGCAATGAAAAATGAGGAAAAAATCGCAAATATACTTGAGGGTGTATCCTCCCGTAAGTTGCCTGAAAAATGGCACCCATATGCTGTGAGATGCGAATCCTGTGGTAGGATAGGAGATGCTGAAATCATAGATTACACTTTTCCAAAGGTGCATTATAGGTGTAGTTGTGGATATGAGGGGCAAGTTGATGTGCGAAGGGATGAAGGAAAACTTCTTTGGAGAATAGACTGGCCTGCTAGGTGGTCAATACTCGGAATAACATGCGAACCTTTCGGAAAAGACCATGCAACATCGGGTGGCTCTTATGATACTGGGAAAAGGATATGTGAAGAAGTTTTTGGGTACAGTGCACCCTACCCTGTTGTTTACGAGTGGGTGCAGTTGAAGGGCAAGGGTGCAATGTCTGCGTCCAAGGGCATAGTGTTTACAATACACGATGCGCTTAATATAGTAGAGCCTGAAGTGCTCAGGTTCATGATTGCACGGGTACAGCCCTCAAAGCACATAGACTTTGACCCAGGGCTTCCTATTCTTGATATAGTCCACGAATATGACGAGTGTGAGAAGTATTACTTTGGTTTGTCTGATAGAAAGATTGACAAAGACAACGTTGAAGATTACAGGAGAGCATACGAATTATCGTGTATTGGCTACCCAGTGTACAAAAAAAAGGTGCCGTATAGGCATTTGGTAAACATAGTGCAAATAAGGGATGATATCCAAGGGATAAAGGAAATTCTCAACAGATGTGGTATGGGCGATGCTGATGATGATGCGCTTAGGGATAGGATAGAGCGTGTGAAGAACTGGGTTGAAAAACACGCCCCAGAAAGGCTAAAATTCTCAATATTACCTTCCCTTCCACAACTTGACCTCAGCACTGAGGAACGCAATGCTCTTTGTTGTATGGTTAACCTCCTCGAAAACATACCGTGGAAAGCTGATAAAATTCATTCCTTGGTTTACGAGTGCGCATCTAGGGCTGGAGTTGAGGCACGTAGCCTGTTCTCCATTATCTACTCAGTGTTTTTGGGGAAGGATTACGGGCCTAGGCTCGGTTACTTCCTGAGCTATCTGGGGAGAGAGTTCGTGGTTTCGAGAATAAGGGAGGCAGTTGGTGGTAGTAATGAATGCAATTGATGTTAAAAACCTAACAAAGGTTTATAGAGAGTTCAGAATGCCTGATGTTGTCGCACTGGACTCGGTAACATTCGGTGTTGCTTATGGCGATATCTATGGCTTTCTTGGACCTAACGGTGCTGGAAAAACCACAACAATAAACATACTCGCCGGTATAATAATGCCAACATCAGGTGAGGCGTGGATTGATGGACATAATGTGGTGGATGAAAGTGATGAAGTGAAGAATGTCGTAGGAATATTGCCGGAAAAGCCCGGATTTTATGAAACACTGAACGGCTATGAGGTGTTGGATTATTATGGTGCACTTAATGGCATACCGCGAGAGGAGAGAAGAAAAAGAATTAAAGAACTTATGGAGGAACTGGGCTTAGCGCAGTACAGGAAAATGAGGGTAAAGGCGTACTCGCACGGTATGAGAAAGAGGCTAGCGCTTGCTCAAGCGCTTCTCCATGAGCCAAAGATAACAATTATGGACGAGCCGACCAACGGGCTTGATCCTGCAGGGATTGTTTATTTCAGGCGTCTTATAAAAAGGCTAAATCGTGAGGGAATAACCATTTTTCTGTCATCACATATTCTTTCGGAGGTTGAACTTCTTTGCAACAGTGTTGGGATAATAAACAGAGGAAAAATGGTGATTACAGGGAATGTTGGCGATGTTAAGAAAAAATTGAAAATAAGCAGGTCAAAGTACATAATGCTTGGCGAGATAACTAAGGATTTTGTCAGCGAGGCTTTAAACACTAAAGGTGTGCTTGACGTAAGGCAAATAAATAGCGGGTACGAAATCATATTAGACCCTGAAGTAAGCCCATGCCCGGATTTAGTACGGATGGCTGTGGAACAGGGGTGCAAAATAACGTCCTTTTACTCGTATGAGCCAACACTTGAGGAAATTTTCCTTGAGATGACAGGAAGCGATGATGGGGGAGAGAAAGGTGTTTAAAACCGGAAGAATGTTGATAGTGGCAAAGCACGAGGCATTAAGCAATGTTAAAAGTATCCGTCTGCTCATTCTCATAGTTCTGCTTGCCCTCTCGGTGATAGGGGGTGCATACGGTATATCGGGGATTGCTGTGCGTGAATCTGTGGAAAAACCTAAGATTGTGGCATTTCAGTATCTACTACCCTTAGACTCGCCACTAAATGATGACTATGTGATATACGTGTACGATTTAAGGTGCAACCCTGTAGACGGGGCAAGGGTTGTGCTCAAGGATTATAGCGGGAAGGTGGTAGCCCAAGGTGGTACAAAAAATGGTATGTTTGTTATACACAACGTTAGCGGGGACATATACGGGTCGACAGTAAAAATAGAGTACGGGGGCTCGGAGTTAGAGTTCTATGCACTATCTTCGGTTTCCGTATCACCATCGCAGATTTATATGTCGGCAAGAGTGCAGGATGCAGATGATGATAACATAGCGGATGATGTCTACCTTCTCGTGGTGTCGGCGAGAGGTGAGCCCGTCCCTAACGCCTCTGTGTATATTAAAAGGAGATGGGTTGAAAGTGATAATTACACGCTGGTGGGGGAAACGAATACGTACGGTGTATTGTTGATTAAAAACTTGAACACCACAGGGGTTGTTGAAAGATTTGGTGCAGTCAAGCCTGGGATGTACTCGGCTCGTGCGTGCTTGGGCAATACCGAGGCTTATGCGACCTTCATAATAGCCGAGGATGATAGTTATGGGAGAATAAAGATAAATGATGCAAATGATGTTATAAGATTTATGGGCTCCACTGTGCTTTACATAATGATTCCAATTGTTGCAATAGCATTGTCTTTTGACTCCATAGTGAAGGAAAAAATACAGAATTCCATGGTGTTTTTGCTCAGCCGTCCTGTTGGAAGGAAAGAAATAGTTCTGGGGAAATTCATAGGTATGAGTGCTGTGTTAATAATACCTATGATAATAGTAAACCTAGGGGGCATCATGCTTATATCCCATGCAACTGGCACAGAAGCCAGTATGAAATATATCCTCACCTTCCTACTGGTAACCTCAGTGCTGACAATGATATACATACTACTGCAGATCACGCTGTCCTCTATCGCCAAGACAACGGGAACCGCAATCCTTTCAGGGATTGGTCTACTGCTCATATTTATCATCTTCTGGGGATTGATAAGTTTGGCCGTCAACGCCATACTGGGCAACCCACTGGGCTCTGAGAAATGGATAGAAGTCAGCAATAAAATAGCGCTCTTTAATCCCTCAGGCTCCTATCAGCACACCCTCACCTTTGGCTATCACGCAATATACGGTAGGGGGGCACCAGGAGGCATAGAATGGTGGATGCCTTATATATCACTGGCAGTATGGATTGT
>QMTG01000068.1 GCA_003649915.1 Thermoplasmata archaeon | reverse complement strand
TTTATATACTCACAAGTATATGTATAGGCGTGATGAATAATGACGAGTATACAAGATACAAGAATAAGCCAAGTGTTAAGGCTCGTGTCCCAAAATCCTGTAGTTTTTATTTATGGGGAGGAAGGAGTAGGTAAAACGTATTTGGCCAAAAAAATCGCTGAGATGCTCGGTGGTGTATACATAAACTGTAGATTTATTATTAAGAGTAGAATCCTTGATGCTTTATGGGATAAAATAGGGCATAGAGTTCGTGGAGCAAGCAGACCTTCCACCCTTACTCATCTCGTGGAGGTGCTCAACTCCATGGAGGAAGGGGGGTGGAGGGTTATAGTCTCCATGGATAATATTTCTGTAAAGAGCGTAGCGGAGGAAATTTCTAGGTATAGGGGTAAAAATTTTGCGTTCTTGGCTGTTATCGATTCTCCAGATTTTGTTGGAAATTACGCACCCGTTGTCCACCTTGACCCGCTACGAATATCCTCATCGCTTAAGATTATGAGGTGGAGGTCAATGGTTGCTAGACTTGAGAATTATGCGGTATGCGGCGGATATCCGGGAAGAATTAAGGCATTCCATGGTGGTGGGACCCTGCTCGATTCTATTCTCAATAATTTTATGACCAAGAGGGCTTACTTTTACGATTTTCCAAGGAGGGTGTTAGGCAAAAAACTAAGGGAGTTGTCAACGTACTTTGATATATTAAGCGCCATTGGAGCGGAGAGTGTTGAGTTTTCCAAGATTTGCGATAGGGTGTATATTGGAAAGAGCAGTGCTATAAAGTATCTGAACACACTCGTGAGGATGGGTGTTGTGAGGCGCGAGAAGTCGATAGGTGGGGGAAGAGGAGCGTATAAAATTTCAGATTTTTCGCTCAGATTCTGGTTTTCCTTTGTCTATCCAAATATTGGTGCTATAGAGAGTGGTGATAGGGGTTACTGTTCCAAATACCTTAAAAGGAATTTTCCAAAGTATATGGCATTAGTAATATCGGACATTTTTCGAGAAATTATGAGGGACATTGCCGAGAACACTGGGCTTTTGAGCCCGGGCACTCCATTTGGCTTATGGTGGGAAGGAGAGGACAGAATAGACGTTATTGCTTACGACAAGAAAAAAAGAAGGGTACTCCTTGGTATCGCGAAATGGAGCGATAAAAAAATGACAATGCGGGATATTTCTTTCATATACTCGTTTATTTTTGGTGGGAAGAAAAGCAGAAAAATAGTAGCGCTTTTCAGCAGGGCGGGATTTGACAGTGCGCTCATTTCTCTTGCCAAGCAGGAGGGGTTTCTGCTCTACACACCACTAAGCGTGGCTAGAGTGTTTAAGATTATGTGAGCACTACCTGAGCATAAAGCGCGTGCCGCATGCAGGGCAGATGACGCGAACTGGTCTAGGTTTCCTAGGCACCTCCATTGCAGAGCCGCACCTTGGGCATGCAACAATCTCTTTCTTCTTACCTGATGCAATTATTCCTATTATTAATACGATTATAATAATCAGCCATGTTAATTCGCTCACTCCCGCAATCTTTTGGCTTCGTAGTGCTTCAATAATGCCCCCTCTTGCCTTTTCTGCAATCTCCACATATGCCTGCCCAGTGATTGTTGATTTTTTACCATCCGACGCCTTGAAGTAATATATATGCTTGCCAGGCGTAAGCCTAGCGGTATACACATACTTTGCCCCTGTTAGCGGGTCGCCGCTCTCCAGCACCATTGTATACGGCGTGCCATCGATGTATACTTCCACGTATGCAGCAGCATCACCGTCTTCATCCCTGTAGATGACGTAAAACAGGTAATTCTCTCCTGCCTCTTTATTCACGCCATAATCGTAGAGCTCCGGCGGGTTCTCCCTCTCCTTAACATCAACGTATATTGCTGAGGACTTTACCGTATACGAATCTCCAGATGTTGCTGGGTTGCTTTCTGCATCATCCCTTGCTTCGAAGTATATTATATGCGTCCCTGCCTTCATGTAAGTGCTGTACCTGTAAGTGACTCCCTCTTTGTAGTCCCCACCCTCAATACTCACCATATCGTAGGGCACACTGTCTATATACACACGCACATACGCCGGTGCATCACCGTCATCGTCCTTGTAGACCACGGATAGGGTGAACTCTTCATCCTCGTACCCGCTCATTGGATATGCCTTTGGAGAACTCAGTATGGGCTTGGTGTTTGGATATGTCGGCACACCACACAGCATTTTTTCGTTTTCATCCTCATTTCCATATCCATCAACCGCTCGAACAACATAGCAGTACACCTTTCCATTCTCCAGCCCTGTATCGGTGTACTGTGTCCCGCTTATTATGGCGATTGGGGATGAGTAATTCACACTAGAGCCCTCGCCCCTGTAAATCCTGTATTTCACACCAGATTTATCACTAGCCTTCGACCAGCTTATGCTCAGCGCACCACCCGTGCCCGTATCAACAACCTTTTCTATTCCTGAGAACTCTGGGGGTGTGCTGTCCGTTGGCTTAACGCTCAGAATCCTCGTGTTGTTGTCTGAGTTGCCGTAATAGTCTACAGCCCTCACCATATAATAGTACTCAACATTGTTTGTCACGTTTTCGTCAACAAAATACGTTCCTTTAACCTCTGCTATTGGCGTATCTGGCATAACCTCGCTCTTTGCCCTGTAAATCCTGTACGTTATGGGCGGAGACCTATCCTTTGCCTCGTCCCATGTGAGTTTTACAGCGTTTCCTGTGCGGAGGTCTTGGACGAAAAGCAACCCTGAGAACTCTGGACCCATAGCATCATTTGGCGTGCCAGATAGCCTTTTCGTATTGCTTTCCATGTTTCCATACGCGTCGGCAGCACGCACAATGTAATAATACGTTTTTCCATTCGTTAAATACGCACCATCGTTATTGTCCACATAGTACGTGTTCTGTGTTATGCCTATCCTGTTGTCATCGTTCGGCGTAAATGAAGGGGATGTTGATCTGTATATATAATAATAAACGCTCCCCGAATTATCCCTCGCCGGGTGCCAGGATATTACAAGCTCGCCGCCCTTTCCAGTATCGTTCACATAGGCTATGCCATCAAACTCAGGCGGGGTTTTATCGCTTGGCGTTGCAGCCTTTACTACGCTATTCCTATCACAATTTCCGCTGTCATCAAATGCCCTAACAGCGAAATAATAACTGACACTGTTTGTCAACCCACCCACAACACAACTTGTGTTCCTTGTTCTTAGTATCGGGGAAGAGTAGTCAATGTCTGGCGATGTTGATACATAAACGTAGTACTCCACGTATCCATCAGGGTCTGTATTACCGTCCACAGCAGCGCTCCAGTATAGTGCAATCTCGCCACCCAGCCCTGTATCCTTTGCCTCCTCCAGCCCACCAAAATCCGGGGGAGTACCATCGGTGGGTATAATTTCCATCACTACGCTATTGTTTTCCATGTTTCCGCTGTCATCAACTGCCCTTACCATGAACTCGTACTTCTTATTGTTGTGTAGTGAGGATATTGTGACGTTTGTACCACTTACCCTGATATTCTGCCATTCGCTATCGCCCTTAACTCTATAATAAACAACATACTCAATATATCCATCAGGGTCTGTGTTGTTATCCATAGCACTACTCCACTCAAGATGCACTTGCCCTCCAACGCCAGTATTCTGGACAGTGCCCAGCCCATCAAATAAGGGGGGCTGTGTATCGGTGGGCGTAACACTAACCTTATACTCATTCTTCTCCTGATTTCCATATGAATCGCTCGCTCTTACAATAAAGTAGTAAACCTGTTCGTTGGTGAGACCATCAACAACAATAGTGCTCTTTGTGGTCTGAGCTATGAGTGTGGCATCAGAAGGCGAAAAGTAGGGGTCAGTACTCATATATATTGAGTAGTTTACTGGCCCTGCTCTCGGGTCAGTATTTGCATCCACAGCGCTCTCCCATGTAAGATTGACTTCTCCACCAACACCTGTGGAGCGAGCGTTGAGCGTTTGGTAATCAAAGTCGGGCGGGGTTCTATCACTGGGTGTTACATAAAGCACTACATCGTTTTCATCCATGTTGCCGCGATTGTCTTCTGCCCTTACACCAACATAGTAAGTAACACCGTTGTATAGTCCCTCTATTTTCATGCTGGTGTTCGTTGTTGTATAAACATCACCGTCCCACACATTTTCATCTGTATCCACGTATACATGGTAAGTTATTGGGGGTGATTCATCACTCGCCTCATCCCATGATATCTCAATCTCTCCACCCATCTCGGTATCGCGGACGTTCTTTACCCCAGAAAAACTGGGCGGGTTTGTGTCCTTAATATAAATCTCAACGTACTTTCCGCTCTCTTTTGCCGCACTTTCCTCATGACCAAACACGTCAACACCATAAATTAGCACTGTGTGCGTGCTGGCATAAGCCCATGAACCCACATATATTGACACCTGCATGGTTGCGGAAGGGTCACCATAACTGCCCTGGTAGAAGGACATTGTTCCCATATCACTGCCGTCAACAATATAGTGCGCCTCTGCCACCCCTCCGCATACCTTTGTATTGTACCAAGAATCATCCACTATCGCCCTTATAACAACAACATTTTCCTCATCCTTGTTTATCTCAACATAGGCACCCTCAGATTCATGCCCAACAACCACAGCGTCGTGGGTTATTGGTGGGCTTTTGTCTGCGTAAAAGTGCGTTGTGTAGTCATCCTCCATTGGAACCCCATGCACACTCTTCGCCCCATCCTCGCCTCCTTTTATGGTCAGTGTATACTCTCCCTCGTCCCAACTATGCTCGGCGTATACATCAATAGCCCGATCATCCTCCCAAATAGCATACCATGATGTGCTGGGATAAAGATATATAGCGCTCTCTACACTCTCCTTATTCATCTCCTTGGTGAATACTATCTTTATAAAATCGTTCTCTGCAATCACACCGTTGTCTTCAGGGGTCACACTTTCAACCTCTGGTGGCGGCGGCGGGTTTACCGTTAGCGTCTTTGTGTACTCCTTTGTTCCTGATACATCAGGGGCCTCTGCAGGACTAACAGATGTGACCCTCGCAATTATGCTAAGGTCTGTCTGCTCGGCAAATATTGGCGTGTGCCAACTAATGCTCAAATCCTTTTCCTCATCAACAGCCAGGGATGTGGATGCGGAGTCTATCAACTCCGTGGAATTATAAAATGATATCTCAACATTACTTGCATCAACACCCCCAATGTTCCTTATGTGGGCGATTATTTCCACATCGCTATTGGAATCCACGGGGCTTGGTGGATTAAAGTCCATCCCTGTTATATCAATGTCTGGACTGTTCACCCTAACCTCTATCACTTCACTCCTCTCATTATTTGCGGTATTTGTCTCCCCATCCACATTCGTAATTCTCGCCCTTATCGTGTGATCACCAAGCGATGATGGTGTCCAGTCCTGCTCAACGTACACCACATCCCCGACCCCTATATTATCCACGCTTATTGTACCTATGAGCACGCCTTTGGTATCATCATGGAATTCAACATCTGCGCTGCTTATGGGCTCGGTACCCACGTTTTTCACTGTAGCCGTTATTGTCATGCTCACCCCCACTCTTCCGTATGCTGAGGAAAATATCAAATCCTCCAAGGCCAAATCATAACTCTTTTCCTGAACATGAACCACTGTGGTCTTCTCATTATTGTTGGAATTCGCATCACTGGGCTCTATTGATGTGAGCACCGCCTTAACGGTATGGTCGCCTATCCCTGATGCAGTCCATGAATAGTACTTTGTTATACTGCTCCCAGGAGATAACGCGCCTAGGTTCTCGCTCGCTATCTTCGTACCATCAACATAAACACTGAGCAGTGCTGATGTTGCTGTTTCTTGCCCAACATTCTTAACAACCACAGTTATCTGCACCCCGTCTCCTTCCTTCACATACTCAGGATTCACGCTTATACTATCCACAGCCAAATCAGGCTCCTTAGGAATAAGGGTGTACTCCCCCACATAATACGGACTGTCGCCAAGCACAACCTGTTCCCACCCATCACTTGGGTATACACCATCCGCCCCACCCTGAAATCTTATGTTTATGGTATCACCCGCAGATGCAAACCACCCGATGTCCATGGAAAACTGACCTTGGTCATCACACATTGCCGATGCTGTCTCCGAGCCGTCAGAGGCGTAGCAC
>QMTG01000067.1 GCA_003649915.1 Thermoplasmata archaeon | reverse complement strand
TCCACGAATTATTGGATTCTTACATTTTCTGGAAGGAGTATGGCGAGGAAGAGGGTATAAGAAGGGCGATCAAGCCCCTTGAAGTCATGCTTAGAGACTTTCCAAAGATTGTTATAAAAGACAGTGCCGTGGACGCGATATGCCATGGTGCGGATTTGATGGCTCCAGGTGTGCTTGAAGTGGATGGCAGGGTAGAGGGCGGAAGGACTGTCGTGCTGTCCACGAGAAGAGGCGAGGCTGTAGCCATTGCAAGGGCGCTTATGGGAGCAAAGGACATGGCTTCGAGCACCCATGGAGTTGTGGCAGATGTGGAAAGAGTTATAATGGATAGGGGCACGTATCCGAAGATGTGGAAAAGTGGAGATAGGCAACCAGAGATAATCTAAGACTAGATACGGGTTATTTTCCTCCTGTGCAACTCTGCATATCGGCGCAGGGTGTTATGTGCTGCTATGCCGCCATACAGTTCCTTCACAACAATCTCCCACCTTGACATCTTGCCCTCAAACGCCCCCACCAATTTTCCGCCGAGAAAGATTAAGTGGTTGAACTTTCTATTAAACCTTTTTTTGCCCATTTTGGAAAGAACAGGATATATCCTATCCCCTGACGGAATTATTACGGGCTCATCAAATTTTGCTTTCCTTGCATCCTTTGCGTAATCGTTCAGCGCCCAGTAAAGTTCATCGCTTTCTTGCACAATAAAGCCCTTGATAACCTTTCCCTCTTTTTCCAGTTTTCTGAGAAAATTAAGCATATTGCGAGGATTTAGAGCATTATACGTGTATGATAAGAGTTCCGATAGGGTAAAGCATCCGAGTTCTTCCACAGCCTTTTCCAGCAAGGGCTCAAGTTTCAGCCCTTTTTGCCTTTTGTCCCTCGCCCAATTGTGTGCGTCCCCTAGCAAGAGGTACCTGTTATGTCCGTCTTTTACCGCGTATATTGCGTTGTATAATTTTCGAAGCGCCTCATATGTTGCCCCATAGCCCAGGGGGCTCCTCTCGCACACCTGCTCCTTGGTCATAGGGCCGCTCTCCAGCAATTTAACAACAAGTTTCATGTCATCATCCAAGGGCTCGCTCAATACAGCCCTGTATGCAAGTATCCATTGCTTTGGGGCAAATATTGATAAGCCGAAGGGATGCCGTGTGCGGTATACGCTTCCATTCTTTAGATATGCAGACATCCTGTGGTGCTTTTCTGATCGAATATCGAGTTCATCATCATTGCGCAGGCCTCCCATTTCCCTTATTGCGTCCAAGCCATCAGCGTACTTGCTTCTTGGATGTATGTGCTGCCTGAGAAATACATAAGCAACTCTTTCCTCCTGCGATATCTCATCCGTTGCACTCTCGCCAATAACTAGGCAAGGGCCGCAAGCCCTGTAACCGCTTCTTAGCAAAGAGTTGCATAACCTTGACAAGGTAGCAGCCTCGCCATCTATCGCCCTTAGCCTTGCAATCTCTATCCCAAAGTTTTGATAGTAGTCAAGAAGGTCGTGAACCGCTTTCGTGAGCGAAGCAGGGCTTTCAAAATTCTCAGCATCAATGTCTATGTGTGCTTCATGAACGCGCACGTGTAACGCGCCCAATATTTTCCCACTTCCAACCACGTAATGGGTGGCTTCACCTCCGAATAATGCCTCTATCTTGTGCCTCATTATGTGGGCGTAGGGGTCATTCTTTGATATTACAACAACTTTCTTAGCCCTGCCCTTTATCTCCTCAGGATAATCAGCAGTAGCATAAAGTATACCGCGGCCTTGGGCTATAACCCTTTTCACCTTGCCCTCGCTCTCCATCCTATCGAGTAATGATTTGCACGCCTCTCCTGATAGGTTTAGGTAAAAACGTATTGCGGATTCTGGCAATGGAGCAAACCTCTTAATGAATGATAGGGCTACATGCTCAAGAGCGTTTTTGTTCTTTGTATTAAGTATGTCCTCTGGAGTTCGTATATACCTGTAACATTTTTTTCCTCCATGGCAGAACTCTGGCCTTCTCACAACAAGGCACTTTTTTTCAAGAGATTCGATAGCATTCCTTGCATCCCTGCAACTGATTCCAAGATTCCTCGCCACCTCCTGTGGGGTGCTAAGGCCTCTTCCCAGTGCGTTGTACACCCTTGATTCAAGACTGGAAATCTCATGAACAGCGTATGCGGAGCATAGCAACGCTGCATATTTTCTTGATACAAACCTTGGATATCCGCCAAAACACCCGTAAAGGACAGCACCAGAGTCTAAAAGATTTTCTAACTCCTCAATGGAAAAGTTTTGAACCCTTGCATGGATTTCTTTCAAGTCCCACGCCTCTAGCCAGATATCGAAATACTCTTTTATCGTGCTTACAATGCCCATGTACTTTTTCGCCCAATAACTCTCCAAATCATCACTCGCCTCACCCGCACCCATGAGGGCATTGTAGTCTGATAGTAGCATGTACTGCATCTCTGCACCTGGCAGGTAGTAGTCCCTTACAACTACGCCGTCCCTTCTAAGGTTCTCAAGCACTGAAAGAGCCTCTTCCCTGTCTAGACGAAGGAAATAAGCAACCTCGTCCACCGTTAAAGGTCCTGAGTGTGAGAGAAGCCTGCAGACTACCTCCCTCAAGGCGCGATCCCTTGTAGCCTTCTCTGCCTCCCTAGCATACCAGAGAGCCTTAAGGTCCTCGTTCACAATTCTCCCCACAAGGTATGCCTGCTCTAACGGCTTTATCTTGGCCATCACTTCCCGCTCTTTTAGCCCAAGCTTCTTCGCAATATCTGCCGCGGTAAGGGGCTTATCTGCTTTCTTCAAAACCTCAAGCACACGCCTTGATTCCCCCACGCTTGGCGCTTCTACAGCGTATATGGAGGCGTACAGGGGCAGGTCTTCCCTTAGGCACCACAACACCTCACCAGCCCTTGTAATGGAGACAACCCTTCCAGAGGATATGAGGTTTATTGCACACTTCCTCGCTTTCGCGTGATCAACAGCATAATCAAACACGTTCACACCCTTTTGCTGCAGTAAATTGGCTGCTCCCACCATTCTCAGAAAACTGATAATATCATCCTCGCTCTTAATCCTTGGAACCTTGGATTCAAAGTACGCCCTTACCTTATCCCTATCGAACACTGCCCTTGCATAAAGTTCAGGCATGACCCTCTGCAATATACGGGCGTGAAGTTCCCGCAACAAAGCGCTCCTATCCTCGAGCAGCACAATATCGCTCATTCCTACAAGTATGACATTGTGGGCGAATGGCGA
Source organism: Thermoplasmata archaeon (assembly GCA_003649915.1). GTDB lineage: Archaea > Thermoplasmatota > Thermoplasmata > B31-G17 > B31-G17 > B31-G17. Next base: position 2,957 of record QMTG01000067.1, on the reverse strand, counting down.
GGGCAGGTCAGTATATGGTACATACTCCACCGTGCACATGCCTTCTTCAATCCACCCAATAACCCTTTTTGCATTTTCTACATCCATGACTTCGTGCAAAATCTCGTTGTACGTCTCCTCAATAACAGGATGGTTTGGAACATACGATAGAAGTATTTCCATAACACGTTGCGCCCTGCTCTGCTGCCTGCTTACAGATATATCCTTTCCCTTGTAGTTGCGCAAAATCATTAGTGCACGGGAGGCGCAATGCCTGAACCTCTGCTTGAAGAGTTCGGTGTTCTTTATTGCGTTTCTGAGCAAATCTTCAAAGTTTCCCTTGGTAACAAGTTTGTGTATTCCTTCAAGAGGAACAGGGCTTGAAAGGCTTAGCATGAAACTGTCGTCCGTTATGGATATTCGCACATTGCACCTGTATCTCTTTGATATAGCGTACGCGTATGCGCGAGAGAGTGCATCATTTACCCTCCTTCCAAAAGGATAATGAAATATTAGGTGGTATCGCCCCTGATTGTCAATGTACCCTTCTATTGCCAGCCTACGATGAGTTGGGACAAAACCGGAGAGTTTTATTTGCTCGTTAAAGTAGTTCACCATGGATATAGCGGAGGAGTAGTCCACCCTGTATTTCCTAACGAGCTCCCTTATAACGCCCTCCTCCCCTGTGCTCTTAAGCCTTTCCACAAGCCACTGGCGAAACTTTCCTATTTCTAGGGATAAGTCAAAACTTCTCGGCAACATCTCGCCGGTCCATGAGGGGACAGTTGGCCTTCTCCCAGAGGCATCTCTTACAATAACCTTCATGCCACGTGTTCGTATGAACTCGTAAGTTCTGCCCCCGAGCACGAATATATCTCCTCTTGTCAGCCTTTCCACAAACTTCTCCGAAAGCTTTCCCACATGCATGCCGCGCTCAGTTATCACACTATAATTACTCTCCTCAGGAATCGTTCCCGAATTTAAGTAATAAATCATCCTTACGCCGCGCTTTCTTCCGAACTCTTCAGTCATGCTGTCATACCACAACTTTGAGTATATGCCGCCCTCAGTCTCCCTACCAAGATAGCGCAAAACCTCCATGAACTTCTCAAACTCGAGATCGTGGTATGGGTATGCCCTTTTAACTACCCTGTACGCATCCTCCACCCGCCATCTTTTTTCAAGACTCATCCCGACGAGCGATTGAGCCAGCACGTCCAAACAGTTCTTCGGTATGCTCACCCTGTCAATCTTGTGCTCAGCGGCGCATCTGGCAAGGACTGCACACTCAACAAGGTCGTCGGGGTTCAGTGGTATTAAAAGACCCCTCGGCACTTCGTGCACGGCATGACCAGCCCTGCCTATTCGCTGTATTCCCTTGGCTACGGACTTCGGCGAGCCTATCTGGCAAACAAGGTCTATGTATCCTATGTCTATGCCCAGTTCTAGGGACGTGGAGGATACAACTGCCCTCAACCTACCATTTTTCATGCTTTCCTCCACATCCCAGCGTATCTCACGACTGAGGCTTCCGTGATGGGCGGCAATGCTTTCAAGACCCCTTTCTTTTAGCCTGTATACAACGCTCTCCGTACCGCTTCGGGTGTTTGTAAAGATTAGGGTGGTGCGGTTTTTCTCAACCTCTTTCACAATAACGTCGTACATCCTAGAACTTATTATTTCAAATGGGGTTGAACTCACATCCGCAACTGGCGATACAACCCTTACGTCTATTTTCTTCTTTTCGCTGACATCAACTATGTAAACATCGCGTAATCTTCCGCTATCGTCATAGCCTACGAGAAACTTTGCAATTTCCTCAATTGGCGCCTGCGTGGCTGATAAACCAATCCTTACAAAGTCTCTGCCAACAAGTTCGCGAAGGCGCTCCAGGGATAAAGCAAGCATGGTTCCGCGTTTTGAGGAGCATATTTCGTGTATCTCATCTACTATCACGTATTTTACATCCCTAAATTTTTCCCTGAACTTTGGCGTGGAAAGTATTATGCTGAAAGACTCCGGAGTTGTTATGAATAAATGCGGAGGCCTCTTGCTCATGCTGCTGCGCTTCGATGCTGGGGTATCGCCTGAACGAACTGCAACCCTTATCTTTGGGGGCTCTCTCCCCCTTTTTCTCGTTATCTTCTCAATCTCGAGCAGCGGCTCCCTTAAGTTTCTGTTGATATCGTTGGCGAGAGCACGTAGGGGAGATATGTAAAGACAGTATATTTTGTCCTCAAGCATTCCTTTAGAGCCAAGAATGTATAACTCGTTTATTATTGAAAGAAACGCCGTCAGGGTTTTCCCGCTTCCTGTGGGCGAGGAAACAAGCACACTTTTGCCCTGATGTATTAGGGGTATTGCATAGGCTTGAGGCTCTGTTAGGGCGCTAAACCTCCCCCTGAACCACTCTGCAATCACATCGTCCATTAGCGATAACACACATTCCATTGTATGCCTCTTTCTCGCCCACCTGATCATATTTAATCAATAGATATTGGAGCACAGGCTTAAGAATTTTGTGCATGCACTAAGGATGCATACTGATTAGCGAAAGATTTTGGCAGAAACTCGGTGAGGCATAACATGAAATTATGATTGTGAGGAAACAACGGGTAGAAAGGCACAATATGTTCTGCTGTGGAAGTGGCTGTTGGAGAAATAAAAGGGAAAGAGGTTTTTATTTTACAACAATCTCGCCGCTTGTGGTTTTCGCCTGCTCGCTAATTATGGTTATGATGACCGCAAACCTGCTTATTATCATCACCAGAACAAGTGCAACAGATAATGTTCTTTTAGTCTTCCCACCACACATTTCTAAACCTTTCTTATTCCATCCACCCAACATATCCTAATCACCTCATCAACAGTAATAATCATTAGTTTTTTCGGAATATGCTCCAAAACGATAACATTTATTCTCGCATGGGAAAGAGGTACGTATCCCACACATGAGCGGAAGATTTAAATCCTAAAAC
>QMTG01000066.1 GCA_003649915.1 Thermoplasmata archaeon | reverse complement strand
TATCCCACATGCCCAGCGTGTCAAGTATTGACGCGTATCTGACTAAGAGCGACTTATTGTTTCTATCAAGTTCTAGACACTTCTCATACGCACTCTTTGCCTCCTCAACCCTTGCGAGGTTGTCTAGGCACGTAGCCTTTGCAATCCAGCCGTCAATATTGTTCGGGGCAAGGTCAATAATATTGTTCGCGTAAGATAGCGCTTCCTCATACCTTTCACTCTCCATCAATAGGTTTACCAAATCTTTCAAGCACTCAATGTCGTCAACCATAGATACGACTTTTTTCAGCGACTCAATTGCTTCATCAGTTTTTTCTAATTCCTTAAGGGCCAAAGCCTTATACTTCCACCCCTCAGGGTCCTCATCGTTTTTCTCCACTACAGCATCGGCGCACTGTAGCAATTCTTCATATCTCTCAAGTTTTGAGAGAATAGAGCATTTCTTTTTCAGTACTGCGGTATCATCAGGGTCAATGCGCAATGCTTCATCATAAGCGCTCAACGCCTGCTCGAACTGGGACAATTTCACATAAGCCTGTGCAAGCCTGATATAGGGCATTTTGTCGTTGGGGGAGAGTTCAGTGCACTTCCTATAACATTCAACAGCCTCTTCAACCCTCTCCAAGTTTTCTAATGCGTACCCCATCCCAAACCACGCCTTCATGTACGAGGGGTCCAAATCTTTGGCTTTGGAATAGGAAACAAGAGCCTCCTCGTAGCGGTTGAGCGCTTCGCAGCATAGCCCCCTATGGTACCAGTATGGGGCGTAGCCTTTTTTCAGCGATATTGCCTTATCATAGGCTTTTAGTGCCTCCTCATACCTGCCCATGAGCGATAGCACATCGCCAAGTTCTGCCCATACCTCTGGGTCATTCTCCTCTATTTTTGCCAGATACTTGAGTGTTTTTTCTGCATCTTTGAGTTTATCCTCCTTCCTGTACACATTCTCAAGAGCCCACAGAGCATCTATATTCTTCTCATCCCTTGCAAGAACCTCCCTGTAACACTTTTCTGCCATCTCCAGATTGTCTATATCGTAAAAGGCGTCCCCCTCTTCCATCCATACTTGAGTTTGTGAGGGATCGATCTTGAGTATTTTGTCGCAAAGATTGATAACATCAAGGGTTTTACCCAGTTTTTTGGCAGCGTTCTTAGCTAGGGTGAGCAATTCCAAATCCTTTGAATCACCCACATCTATCCCATTTAAATAGCACGAGTACGCACCCTCGACATCCCCAACATTTTCGAGGGAAATTCCAAGCATCTTAAGCGCTTCAGCGGAATCAGGAGCAAGCGATACCCACCTATCGGCAAGTTCACGCATTTCTTCAAACCTCTGCAAAGAGTGCAATATACGAGTTGTCTTTTGTATAACGGGAAGATTGTTCGGATCAATGTCCAATATTCTGTAATAAACCTCCAGAGCATCCTCATACCTTTTCAAACCCTCCAGCGCTTCGCCCTTCTTCATGAGAATATTTACCTCCCCCGGGTATTTCTCAAGTATTTTATCGCAAACCTCAAGCACTTTCTCCTCAGAGCCTTTTATTTTTTCAAGAGAACCCAGCATGCCATAAAGTGCATCGATATTATTTTCATCCATGGATATAGCCTTTTCGTACGCCTTCACAGCATCCTTATGCTTGCCCGCTAGTGCATAGGCATCGCCAAGCACTTTATGTGCTTCAGAAGTGCCCAAGACATTTGCAGCCTTCCTAGCGTATTTTAGCGCGTTCTTTGAGTCACCATCCTTAATACATATCTGGGCGAGTTTGACATAGAGCGAGTCATCTTTCTTATATCTGACTGCCTTTGTAATGCACTCTATTGCCTCATGGTAGTGCTCTATTGCCTCATACAACTCGCCTAGTTGCTGCCATAAATCTCCATCATCAGGCCAGGATTCAAGGGCCTTCTCAAGCATTGATATGGCATCATCCACCCTGTGTACATCCGCAAGCGCGCTTGCATATCTGGAATAGATTTCCTTGGTCGACTTAATGCTGAGCACCCTATCATAATACTTAAAATCATGAGGATCCACATCTAAAATTTTCATGTAGACCTCCAATGCATCATCGTATTTTTTAAGTTTGTAAAGGCTATCTGCAAGCCCCCCAAGTGCTCTCTTGCTTGTTGGCTCAATCCTTACAGCGTCCCTGAAAAACTTCTCAGCCTTCTCGAATTCCTTCCTTGCATAACAAATCTCCCCCATATTCATGAGCGCTGTTGAGTTTTCAGGATAAATCTCCAGGGCTTTATTTATCGCAAATATGGCGCTATCGGCATCCCCAAGGCGCCACAGATAGTATCCAATAGCATCCAAAGCATGGGAGAAGTCTTCATGATATCTCGATGGCGGATGGTATTGCTCATAGAGTTTTAGTATATCGAGAAATACGCCTCTTGCCCCCTCTTTATCTCCTCTTTCCATGAACCTTAGCCCTCTATCTATACCCTTGGCAATCTTTCCCAGCAATCGCTTTTCCTTATCCACCAGCGAATCAAACAATCCCATAGCCTTACTCCTCGCAGGGATATGGTATATCAAATCTATAAACCCTTCGGTCTTCGCACTCTCGGCACCATTTTACGCACATTTTTTGAGGAAAAACCCTTTTATATGTTGAAATATATACGAGAACGCCCCCGTATTATTAAAATTAATATAAGGTGATATAAGTATGGGAAAAGAAAGGTATACTGCTGAAGATATACAGGTGTTAGAGGGACTTACTGCTGTTAGAAGAAGACCTGGAATGTATATTGGCAGTGTTGATGCTCACGGTTTGCACCACATGCTTTATGAAATAGTTTACAACAGCATTGATGAAGCAATGGCTGGATATTGCACAGAAATCACTGTAAGGCTCAATGCTGATGGTAGTGCTACTGTGATTGATAATGGGCGTGGAATACCCGTTGATATCCATCCAAAGTACAAAAAATCCGCAGTGGAAATCGTTATGACAAAACTGCATGCTGGTGGAAAGTTCAGCAAAAAAGTTTACACGGTATCTGGCGGGCTGCACGGTGTTGGGGCATCCGTGGTGAATGCGCTCTCTGAATGGCTTGAGGTGCGTGTCAGGAGAGGGGGAAAGATTTACAGGCAGAGATTCGAGAGGGGAAAGCCCGTTGCTGCGTTAGAGATCATTGGTGATGCTGATGGAACAGGGACGGAAATAACGTTCAAGCCAGACCCTGAGATATTTAAGGTTCTAGACTTTAACTACGATGTCATAGCCAGCCGAATGCGCGAGTTGGCATACCTGACAAAAGGGCTCAAAATCACACTTATCGATGAGAGGAGTGGAAGAAGTGATACATTCCAGTATTTTGGAGGCATTGTGGAGTTTGTTGAGAGAATAAATGAGGGAAGGAGCAAACTGCACAAACCGATATACATAGAGAAGGTGGTAAACGGTGTTAGTGTGGAGTTGGCGATGCAGTATACAAGCGATTATGTGGAAAACATATACACATACGTCAACAATATAAATACAATAGAGGGCGGAACACACCTAAGCGGCTTAAGAGCAGCGCTGACAAAGGTTATAAACGATTACGCGCGCAGGCATAATATGCTAAAGGCCAATGAGAAGAACTTTGAGGGCTCGGATGTGCGGGAGGGCTTGACTGCAGTGCTAAGCCTCAAGGTTCCAGAGCCTCAGTTTGAGGGGCAGACGAAAACAAGGCTTGGCAATAGCGAGATAAAGGGGCTTGTGGAATCCATAGTGTACGAAAAGTTGGGAGACTTTATGGAGGAAAACCCAGACATTGCTCAGATAATTGTTGCCAGGGCTAAGATCGCGGCTCAGGCCAGAGAGGCGGCAAGAAAGGCTAGAGAACTCACCAGGCGAAAAAGCGCTTTTGACTCCTTTGGTCTTCCGGGAAAACTTGCGGACTGTACAGAGCGTGATGCTAAGAATGCTGAATTGTTCATTGTTGAGGGCGATTCTGCAGGCGGCTCGGCAAAGCAGGCAAGGGATAGGCGTTTTCAGGCAATACTTCCGCTTCGCGGCAAGATATTAAACGTGGAGAAGGCGCGGATGGACAAGATATTGAAAAACGAGGAAATTAGAGCGATGATAACTGCGATAGGCACAGGAATAAGGGATGAGTTTGATATAAAGAAGGCGAGATACCACAAAATAATAATAATGACCGATGCGGATGTTGACGGTGCGCATATTAGAACTCTCCTTCTCACATTCTTTTACAGATATTTGCGCCCGCTGATAGAGGCAGGATACGTGTACATTGCTCAACCACCGCTCTATAGAATAAAGAAGGGAAAGGACGTGCGCTATGCCTACAGCGATGAGGAAAAGGATAGGATTGTGCGTGAATTGGGCAATGGAGCGGTTGTGCAGAGGTTCAAGGGACTGGGTGAGATGAACCCAGAGCAATTATGGGAGACCACAATGAACCCTGAAAAGAGAACACTGGTACGTGTTACCATTGAAGATGCAATAGAGGCGGATAGGCTTTTCAGCATACTCATGGGTGATGCTGTGGAGCCGAGGCGGAGGTTTATAGAGGAGCATGCCACAGAGGTAGTAAACTTAGATATTTGATGGAGTGTGATTTGATGGAGATGAATAACACCCTTGTAAGACCGATAGAGGAAGAGATGAAGGTATCATACCTAGATTATTCCATGAGTGTTATTGTAGGAAGAGCATTACCTGACGTCCGTGATGGATTAAAGCCCGTGCAGCGCAGGATTCTGTACGCAATGCACGAGATGGGGCTGGGGTCAAACAAGCCGTATAGGAAGTCTGCCAGAGTTGTTGGTGAAGTCTTGGGTAAGTATCATCCCCATGGGGATATGGCGGTGTATGACGCGCTCGTTAGGATGGCTCAAGAATTCACTTTTCGCTACCCACTCATTGACGGACAGGGCAACTTTGGCTCTGTGGACGGGGATAGTCCTGCAGCAATGAGATACACAGAGTGTAGACTGTCAAAGATTGCTGAAGAAATGCTGCACGACCTTGACAAGGAAACCGTGGACTACGCTGACAACTTTGATGCCACACTCAAGGAGCCTACAGTTCTCCCATCAAAGTTTCCAAACCTTCTTGTTAATGGGTGCTCAGGCATTGCCGTCGGGATGTCCACAAACATCCCACCGCACAACTTGCGCGAGATTGTTGATGGGATAATATTGCTTCTTGATAACCCAGAGGCTGGAGACGCTGAGGTCATGAACTTTGTGAAAGGACCGGACTTTCCAACTGGTGGGGTAATACACGGGAGAAAGGGGATAGTGGAGGCTTACACCAAGGGCAGGGGCTTGATAAAAGTAAGGGGTAGGGTAAAGTTTGAGAGGGAAAAGGGCAAGGTACGGATAGTTATAACGGAGATTCCATACCACGTTAATAAAGCGTCATTGGTGAAGGAGATCGCTGACAGGGTAAAGGACGGCAGAATAATTGGGATAAGCGACCTCAGGGACGAATCGGATAGAGAGGGTATAAGGGTAGTGGTCGAAGTCAGGAAAGGCGTGGATGAAAGGGTAGTTCTCAACCAACTCTACGCCCACACATCCTTGCAGACAACATTTGGAATCATAAATCTGGCGCTGGTAGACGGCAGGCCAAAAATATTGAGCCTCCGCGAACTATTACTTGAGTACATAAAGCACAGGAAGAACGTTATCAGGCGAAGAACAGAGTTTGAACTAAGGAAAGCAAAGGAGAGGGCTCACATAGTCGAGGGGCTCTTAACAGCACTAGCCCATATAGATGATGTAATCACTGTGATAAGGCGTTCAAAGGACGCGAAGGAGGCACAGAGTAGGCTCATGACCACATATTTGCTGAGCGAGAAGCAGGCAAAGGCTATACTGAGCATGCAACTGCAGAGGCTTACGCGGCTGGAGGGTGAGGCGCTTGCCAAGGAGCACGAAGAGCTCAGGGAGAAAATAAAGGATTACGAGGATATTTTGAGAAGGGAGGAAAGAGTAATTAAGATAATAAAGGAAGAACTTCTTGAAATAAAAAAGAAATACGGTGATGACAGAAGGACTGATATCGAGGAGGAAGAGGAAGAGATTGAGATTGAAGACCTCATACCCGAGCAAAACGTTGTGGTGATGATGACAAACAAGGGGTATATAAAGGCTGTAGCCTTGGATGCTTATAAAAAACAGCACAGGGGCGGTGTGGGGCTCATTGGAATGGAGACAAAAGATGAGGACTTTGTTGTAAGAAGTTTTGTGTCAAACACCCATGACTACATATTGTTCTT
>QMTG01000065.1 GCA_003649915.1 Thermoplasmata archaeon | reverse complement strand
CTGCGAAAATTCATAGAGGTCTGGGGCAAAAAGCTGGGAATGCTATAAGAATTAAAAATATGCTAAGGTGAAGTGGAGAAGTCGTGTAATGGCAATAGAGTGTAGCATATAATACATTAAATTATCTCATCTTAATAGCCTTTTCAATAATGTTCACGCACTCCCAAACAATTTCTTTAATTCTATCTGTTTCAACCATTCCCTGAGCAAAATCCGCCTTTCCGCCGCCCTTCACACCGTACTTCTTCGCCACCTCGGCCATTACAGCGTTACAGTTAACATCAACATCCTTGCTTCTTGCCAGCAGAATATAGCCTCGAGCATCGGCTATGGCCCCAATAACCACTACGTATCCCTTTTTAACACTCTCCCTTATAATCTTGGCAGCATTGGTCAACTCTTTTATTCCACCTTCAATAAACCCTGATATTATCCTTGTATCGTTAACACTCTTTGCCTTTGAAATCATTTCGTTCACAGTGTTCCCAAAATCTTTAATTTGCCCTTTTTCTGCAAACTTTTTAAGTTTTTTCCACTCATTGACGATTTTTTCCACGCCTTTAATAACATCCTTCCTTGGAACTCTAACTATTGATGCAATCTCCTCCAAAGTATCGTTAATCTCCTGCACATAATTCAGACTAGCAATGCCCGCGGTGAATATCAGACGCTCAACACCGTCTTGTATTCTCTCGCATCTCACAATTTTAATCATTCCAATCTCGCCAGTGTTTGTGCAGTGAGTGCCACCACAAGCCTCAACATCAAACCCTTGCACCTCAACAACTCTTATTTTTTTGCCTTCAGGTACACCACCCTGATACAGGCGAAAGCCATATTTTTGCTCGGCTATTTTCCTATCGACAAACTCTGCATTTATAGGTAGGCAGGAAAGCACTGCGTTGTTTGCAATGTACTCAATCTTTTTTATCTCATCGCTACTTATAGGTTTATAATGCGATATATCAAGCCTTGCCTCCCTATCGCTTAGCTGCGAGCCTGCTTGCCAGACATGATTGCCCAGAACTCTCCTGCATGCCCCCATAATAACATGTGTTGCACTGTGATGCCTCATATGTGCAGCCCTTCTCTCCCAATCGATTTGACACTCAACTTCGTCACCGACCCTTATACCATTGCTATCAACTTTATGTCCCACAACATCACCAAACTTTTGTACATCCAATACTTTGAATTTTTTATTATTAGCCATCAGATAGCCGTGATCGCAAGGCTGTCCGCCCCCCTCAGGGTAAAATACCGTTTGATCCAAAAAAATCCAACCATCCTGAACACCAACAACTTTAGCCCTACACTTCGTTAATTTCTGATCATCGTAGTACAAAAGTTTTGTTGGCGGATAATCGTACTTTTTTGTAGCCCTCACTTCTTTAACCTTTGGTTTATGTCTTTCCGCTATTATCGCGTGGAAATCCCTGGGAATATCAACACTAACTCCAAACCCTTCCGCAATCTTTTTCACAACGCTCGGGTGCAAGCCATGAGAATCATACAGCACAATGAGGTCCTCGGTGCTGAGGGATTTTTTTCTACCAAGCAATGATGATATTACTCCTTTTCCCTTCTCAACAACTCTCGCATATCTATCCTCCTCAATTTCAAGCATATCCTTAACTACGTTCCTCATTTCCATGTCCAGCATGTATGAAAACCTATCCATATGGTGGAGAACAAGGTCGGCAATCTTGATATCAATTTTCAGGTCTTCCATCATGCGAAGTGTTCTCCTTATTATTAGACGAGCGAGATAGCCCGCTTTTATGTTTGAAGGAACAGCACCATCAGACAAAAGAAGGGCAAGGGATTTTGTGTGGTCAGCAATGGCGTAGACTTTTTGTAGGCTTGTTATTATGCTCAAGAACTCGTACTTATCAACTTTATGTCCCATTTTTTCAAGTCTTCTTGCAATATCGTCAATTAAATCGTGAAAACTGTGCCCTCTAACATCCATGAGCCCGGCAACTTTTGCGTAGTCTGATATTAAGCCCCTGATCTTCTCGTCATAGAAGTTGAAGGGAAGTCTTGCATTTTCAATGATCTCAGATATTATGTAATCAAAGATTGCATCGTATATTGTGGGTGTGCCCAAAGATGCCCAAACAAATCTTTCAAGCCCATAGCCCGTATCCACGACCCTAATATCCATTGGACTGTACCTCTCCCCTTCTATCACAACATTCCCATTATCATCCTTTACCAGGTTCATAAACACCAAAGTTGCCAGTTCAAGACCTCCAACTATCACCTCAAGTGACGGTCCTGCATTCCCACCTCCAACCCATGTATGCTCTTTGTATGTTATGTCCTCTTCAGCAATCCCCAAGTCTCTTGTCAGAAGTTCATGGCAATATCTTACAGTCTCTTCCTTCCAGTAAACCTCAGCCTCGGGATAGTTGAATGCGTGATGAGCCATCATTTCAAAACAGGATATGTGTTTTCCCGTGAGCCCGACGGAATCCAAGTCGTTCATCCTTATACATGGTTGGGAAATAACAAGAGGGTTTGCTGGTGGCTCTGCAATCCCAGATGTCACATGAGGCTGAAAGTCATATATGGATGCGTTTACAAGTAAAACGTCAGTACGCCATCGGGCAATTACCGGGTACCTGTTTATCCTTTCATGCCCTCTTTTTTCAAAAAAATTAAGAAACGTTTCTCTCATATCTTCAATACTCCTTTTTTTCTTACCTATAATTGGATTTCCTATGAATGAGTACTCATTACACGGTGTATCGCCACATGTAGCCCTTTCTGCTGCAGACCAAAAAGCGCTACCGCACTTTTTGCAAACATATCTCCTAAAACCTCTCTCGCCAAAGAATTCCAGTTCGTACTCTCTCTCAAACTCCGCCATCGTGGCCTACATACTGCAACGCGTATTTAAAAACTCTCTGTGTTACGGGCAAGGAAATACCAAGAAAACTTTATTACTTTTTATTAGGTCTCTTTCTTATGATTATCAATGCAATTAATGCGAGTATTGATAATGAAAGCACAACCACGCCCATGTATATGCACGATATGCTTTTATCTTCGCCACATGGCATATTAGCGGTTGTGGTATTATTAACTGTACTGTTGTATATATGGATAAATATTACTCCCCCACTTGTTGCTTCGCTTGTTGGAACTCCAGCATGATACACAACAGCATATGCATGCACATCTATGCGATAATCTCCGGGAGCAACAGAGAGCGTTATATTGCTGTATATAACAAAATTCTTAACTTCCCCTGCTTTAACCACAACTTCGTTTGGCTCCACCAAGCACTCAAATGGACCCGTAGCACTCAGGTTAACGTGTGCCTCTGCTGTTGGGTCTGTAGAATCCATCTGAACACTCCCATTTATTGTAATCGTAGCAGGGAGCAGTGTATAATTTACCCACTTTTCATTCTCCACATAGACATAAATAGAGGTGCCAAGACTGGGGAATGAAGCATGAGAGCATGGACATTGCATCAAAGTTGCATGGCTAAGCAGGGCAAAAAGTATGATTATTGAGGTTAAGCGTCTTGTCATCATTTTATAATAAATATTACTGGTGGTAAATATATTTTACGGATATATAGTGGTAAGATTTATATGGGCTGGCGTGCAATTACAGTAATGACATGAGGAAGTTCAGAACGCTTGGCATGATGATAATCGTCCTATTATACATAGGTGCATCTCTACCCTACAATGTTTTATCATCCACAGACCAAAGCATGACCAATATCTGGATGGAGGATGTAAGATTAAGTTTTGACGATTATGATTCAAGTAGGCCGGACATAGGTATGGATAATAATGGCACTCTACATGTCGTTTGGAGCACATCGGCGTCGGGTGTGGGTAGGGTCTATTATAGGATGTTTGATGGTGTGAGCTGGTCAGAAATTGAGCAGATTGATAGGGGAGATGAGGATGCTACTGACCCTGCACTCTGTGTGGATAGAAATAATAATGTCCATGTTGTATATGTGGATGTTTTTAGTTACACAAGAAATAATCGCCTAAGATATTTTTTCATAAGCCATCTTTGTTGGGAACTGGATAATCACAGATGAGGTTATGGTTACCGATAGAACAATAGTGCTAAACGGCAATCTTACAATACTAGATGGTGGCAAATTAACGCTAAAGAACGTGAAGTTGTTATTTTAATCATTCCTCGGTATGGATATAGTGTGAATTAATTTCCCAGATAATACACAAATATCGGGCGAGCAAAAGTTTAATATTAATGCCCGCAATCCCAAAGCGTATGGTAGCGCAAGAAGAAAGTAAACTTAGGGTTTACAACACATTAACTGCTAGAATTGAGGAGTTCAGACCGATCAAAGGGAGAAGGGTAAGAATGTTTGTTTGCGGTCCAACAGTGTACGATTACTCACACCTTGGCCATGCACGAACGTATGTTGCTTTCGACATTGTTGCTAGATTTTTGAGGAAACTAGGTTACAGCGTCTTTTATTTGATGAATATAACAGATATTGATGATAAGATTATCAAGAAGGCGCAGGAAAGTGGGACGACAGCCCAAGAAATAGCAGACAAATATACGGAGGCTTTTTTCGAAGATATGAAGACCCTTAATATAACATCTGTAAACCTGTATGCCAAAGCAACCGACCATATAGATGAGATCATTGATCAGGTAAGTGTGCTCATAGATAAAGGATACGCATACGAAGCAAACGGTAGCGTATACTATGAAGTTAGGAAATTTAAGGACTTTGGTAAGCTCTCTGGGCAGTCTTTGGAAAACCTCATTGCGGGGGCGAGAGTGGAAGTTGTTGAGGAAAAGAAAAACCCAGAGGACTTTGCCCTTTGGAAGGCGAAAAAAGAGGGTGAACCGTTCTGGCAATCCCCGTGGGGTCTTGGAAGACCAGGCTGGCATGTGGAGGATACCGCAATAACCATGACGTATTTTGGTGCACAGTATGATATACATGGTGGTGCTCGAGATTTAATATTTCCGCATCATGAGGCGGAGATAGCAATAGCAGAGGCAATAACAGGGGTTAAGCCCTTTGTAAAGTACTGGATGCATACAGGATTTTTAAATATTGAAGGGGAGAAAATGTCTAAGTCTCTTGGAAATATAATAAGGATAAGAGATATTGTGAAAAAGTACGACCCAATGGCTGTTCGGTTCTACCTGGCATATACGCACTATAGAAAACCAATAGATTTTACCACAGAAACAATGGACGATGTTGTAAGGGCATATAACAGAATTATGGGTGCTTATCGACTTTTATGCGAGCAGTCCGAGGGCAATAAAAATGAGTTGGCAGAAAGGGCTGACAACGTGATGCATGATTTCATGAAAGAAATGATGTATGATTTCAATACTAGAAATGCAATTGCATCAATATTCAGGCTTGTAGATGATGTGTATAAGTATGGCGAGGATTCCACCCCTCAAGCAAAAGCCAAGGCGCGGAGAGTAATGGAAGAATTCTTTGATATTATTGGTATATCTCCTATAATTGCCACACACGCGGAGATTTTTGAGAACATTATGGACATACTGCTAAGTATAAGGGAAGAAGCAAGAAAAAGACGGGATTGGGAAACAGCAGATAAAATAAGGTCTGAGCTTAAAAAAATAGGGATAATTGTTGAGGATACCGCTAACGGACCGAGATGGAAAATCGGTGCAAGTATGCGGTCCATTGCCAATTAAAAATAAAGTATAAAAAGCCCTGGGCATATTATATTATCGTTTGATGGTTAAATGCAGGTGTGATCTAGCCTGGTTAGGATGTTGGCCTTCCAAGCCAACTGCCCGGGTTCAAATCCCGGCACCTGCATCAATAAAGTATAGGGATTATCCGTTGGCGTTCAGGGCGCGTTGTACATATGTGATGAGGTGCAGATGAATGGATTTGGATTTCGTGGTTGAGTGTATACTTCCGCAAATTATTGGGATTGGACTGGGCATTATTGTGGGCAGAATTACTCGCTCCCTTTATATTAAGCACGTAGGAAAGAAGATGAAAGATATTTCTAAAAATTTAGGTTTTGAATATTGGGAAGAGTGTATAGAGGACGGGCAAAGAATGAGAAAATTTTATGTAAACAAATGTGTTGGTGTGAAGGGGAAGAGCAATCCGTACAACTTTATAGGCGGTATATGCCAATTTTATGTAAGGGGCTGTCATTTTGACATAACTGTATGCTCATATGCCATTGGCAATGATAAAGTAAAGCCCATACCATGGCCGGACGATGATGACATTATTCTGTTAATAACGCGGAAGAAATGGCTTATAAATAGGGT
>QMTG01000064.1 GCA_003649915.1 Thermoplasmata archaeon | reverse complement strand
TCCACATCAGGTACTGCCTTAAATACTTTCTGACTTTATTCACTCTCTCCACGGCTATATCATAAACAATTATCACATACACATTACCACCACGCAACCAGTGGTTTATACTCAGCCACACCACGCACGTGCTAATGAACGGTGATAGAAAATCTGAAAGCCTTGAGGCAATTTATAGTAAAAAAAATGGGGGCACTGGGATTTGAACCCAGGGCAGCGGGTATCTTCTGGGCGTGATTCATCGCTCCAGTTATTCATCATTTTTTCAGCATACCCTTTGCCAATCATCTCACGCCCTCTCTAACTGGAGCCCGCGATGTTGCCAGACTACACCATGCCCCCACGGGCTTACTTTTGCATTCTCTTTTCTCTCATTATCCTGCGCATTCTTTTCTTTCTCCACTTCCAGCGCATTTTTCCGCGTTTTTTCCAGGCCCTAGAACTCCTTTTCATTCAAATACCTCTCTGAGCGTAATTAATGAGCACCCTTATATATGTTTTATGCCCTAGATATCAAATATTACCTGAACGTATCCTTCCTCAGCATTCACTTCTAGCATATGGTAGGTGACAGCCTTGATATCGAGGCCTATTTTGTGTTTTTTGAAATCAATTTTTTCGCCGCATATCTTGGCTCTAAGTTTAATCTCATTGTTTTCTTCAATTTTCACGTCAAATCTGGTGAAGAGCATGAGCTCTGCATGGTGAATGTAAACCAATTCGGAAAGCCATGAAAAAAGTAGGTCTTCGTAGTCATGCCCTTCAATAACAACATCCTTTTCAACAACGCAATCCACCACACCATCATCCACAATAATGTCGAACATGGCCTTGGCAACATTTTCAAAGCATTCTTCAATGCTATCGCCGTACGCTTTAACGCCCACATCAGCGGTATGTTCTATGATCTCGTATTTCATTTCATGGCCGAATTCTCAGCGCAATAAAAAATTTATTCCCCTGCAATATATGCCCAGCAATGTTTGTTGCGAGATATGAAGGTACTGTGGATAAGGACAAGATGCTCAAGGTATGCGGAGGAGAGGCAAAGAAGCACAATGTTATCGTTGCTCTCATGGACGGCGATTTTGTTCGTTGCGAGGAGCATGCAAAATCCGCAGTATATCACGCCCTACGCTCATTTGCTAATGGCACAAATATATCGTCCTCGTTGTCTATAGAAATATTGCTCTACGCTTCGGGAAAAAGGCAGATTTCTGATGCTCTAGCGGTTGCGGGTCTAAAGGATGGAGGGCAAAGGGTAACTGTGGCATGTGTTGGCAGGATGAAGGATTGTGTGGCTTTTGCTAAATCATTCATCAAAAAATTTGGCATGCGAAAGATAAACTTTGAGGCTATTGACTCCAGCGCCATAGAGTCCACAGCAATGCTTGATATTATGAAGTGATTAGAAGCCGTACTTTGCACACTTCTCATCAACTTCTCTTTGAATTGCTTCAATAATCTCTGGCTTGTTTATTATATGTCTGAATCTGCCCTGGAGTTTCAGATACTCGATTACTGGCTTTCTTTTCTTCGGCTTGTATGTTATCCTGAACTTGTTGTCGAAATCTCCGTCCTCAACTTCCCAGAGAACAAAGACACCAGTTTCCACTGCAAGTTTGGATATGGTTACGGTAAGGCTCGGGTCAAATCTCCAGCCAGTAGTGCACGGCTGAAGTATGTGCAAAAATTTAGGTCCCTTAATGCTAAGAGCCTTTTTCACCTTTCTTTTTAAGTCCTCAAGGAACGCAATGGTGGCCGTTGCAACATAAGGGGCTCCATGGGCGGCGATTATTGCAGCAATGGGCTTTTTCCTCTGCTCTTTCCCAATTGTGAGCTTTCCCGGGGGAGAGGTTGTTGTCCATGCCCCATACGGCGTGGATGAGCATCTTTGTATCCCAGTATTCATGTACGCTTCATTATCATAATTTACGAATAATACATTGTGCCCCCTTTCCACCATACCGCTTAGCGCTTGAAAGCCTATATCAAAGGTTCCACCGTCACCGGCAAAGGCTATAATATTGACATCTTTGCCCATTTTTTTCATTGCCGCCTCAACACCACTCGCTACTGCTGCAGCATTCTCAAAGGCAGCATGAACCCATGGCACGCGCCAAGCAGTCTCGGGATAAGGTGTGGAAAAAACCTCAAGGCATCCTGTAGCACTCACACATATTGTATTTGGTCCTGCAATTTTGAGAATCCAGCGCACTATCTGGGATGCACCACATCCTGCACATCCCCTATGGCCGGGGGCAAACAACTCCAATTCCTCGAAATTTTCAGGCATTTTTAACAGCCTCCTTATCAACGTTTATCCAGTTTATTTTATCAACAGCCTTGCCCTGGAGTGCGTCGGAGCATATTTTCACAACTTCCTTCACATCCTCAACCCTGACATCTCTTCCTCCAAGGCCTACAATGAAATCCAAAACTTTTGTATCAAGGCCTTCGCCATGCACCGTAGCCAACACCTCGCCGTATACTGCGCCTCCAAAGCCGAAAGACACATTTTTCTCAAGCACGCCCACAACTTTAGCGTTCTTGACCGCCCTAATAATCTCTTTATGCGGGAACGGGCGAAATACTGTAATCTTTGCCACGCCTACCTTAATTCCTTCATTTCGCAATTCCCTAACAACATGGCGCACTGTACCGCTCAAAGAGCCCATTGTTATTAGCACTATCTCTGCATCATCGCACATAAACGTGCTCACCTTCTCATATTTCCTTCCAAATCTACTGGCAAAGTCTGCAAATACCTCATCTATCACATCCCTTGCACTCTCCATGGCAATCCATTGCCCATACTTGAACTCCATGTAATATTCTGGATAAACAAAAGAGCCCTGAGTTATTGGGCGCTCAGGATCAAGGTAAGCATGTTTTGGCCTGTACGGCGGAAGGAAGTCATCAACCTCCCTTTGCTCGGGCACGTCCACGGGCTCAAATGTGTGCGTCAGGATGAAAGCATCAAGCCCCACCATTGCAGGCAGCAGAACACGCTCATCCTCTGCCACCCTAAAGGCTATTAGCATTAAATCAAAGGCTTCTTGGTTATTCTCCGCATAAAATTGAATCCAGCCAGTGTCCCTTGCAGATATTGTATCCTGATGATCACACCATATGTTTATCGGTGCAGACAACGCTCTGTTGGCAACACCCATGACTATTGGCAAACGCATTCCCGATGCTATGAAAAGCATCTCATGCATAAGTTCCAAGCCTTGCGAGGACGTCGCCGTCGCTGCCCTCAGCCCTGCCGCAGATGCGCCAATGCATGCGCTCATTGCGCTGTGCTCACTCTCCACAGGTATGAACTCTGCATCCATCTCCCCATTTGCCACGTATTCCGATATTTTCTCAGGAATGAATGTGGAGGGCGTGATGGGATAGGCTGCGACAACATCCACACGCGCCATCTTGATTGCAAGCGCTACGGCGCCATTACCCTTAAGCACGATTTTTGCCATATTACTTCTCCTCCTTTACCATCTCAATTGCCCCAACGGGGCATTCCTTTGCACAAATTCCACAGCCTTTGCAGAAATCGTAATCTACGACCGGTTTCCAGCCCTGTCTTGCGTTTGCATCGTCGGCCTTGATTATTGCAGCATCGGGGCAGTAAGCCCAGCAAAGGCCGCATCTCACGCATTTGTTAATATCAATGACAGGCTTGAAAGTTCTCCAATCTCCCGTTTTATTTTTGATTGTGGAACCTGCCTCGTATATTATCGCGCCTTTTGTTATGCTCTTCACCCAAACACCTCCTCCTTTACCTCATTATACGCATCCTCAACAGCCTTGGCATTTTCCTCCTTTTTTGCTGGCGCCTCAGCCCGCACAGTGTCCACAATGCTCTCTAGGGACACATTACCCACAACCTTGGCGTAGGCGCCAAGAATGGCGGTATTCACAATAGGTGCGGTCTTGCTTCCAAGCCCATGGCGCAGGGCTATGCTTGTTGCATCAACAGTCGCAATCCTCCCTCCCCCAATTCTCTTAGCCATATCTGCAAAATCAGCAGGGTCTTTCACAGAATTCAATATTATGGTTCCACCCTTTTTAATGCCCTTGCACACGTCCACGGTTGCCAATAAATTGGTGTCAAGCACGATTACACAATCTGGGCTGTATACTTGAGTCTTGATCTCAATCTTCTTATCGTCAAGGCGTGTGAATGCCATGACTGGCGCTCCTCTACGCTCTACACCA
Source organism: Thermoplasmata archaeon (assembly GCA_003649915.1). Classification (GTDB taxonomy): domain Archaea; phylum Thermoplasmatota; class Thermoplasmata; order B31-G17; family B31-G17; genus B31-G17. The sequence goes on along the minus strand of QMTG01000064.1, from coordinate 2,096 downwards.
AAATGCGGGAAGGACTGCACGTCGTATCCATCCTTGAAAGCAGCGATTGCAAGAATGCTTGCAGCAGTGACAGCGCCCTGTCCTCCTCTGCCATGAAACCTAACCTCGTACATTGAACCACCAGAGGGGCTTTATGTTTAACCTGATATTTACCTTTTTTGCTTTACGTCTTTTAACGCTCTCTCAACAGCCCTTACCGCATAAACATCGCGGTGAGCCCTTGCAATCTCAAGGGCAGTTTTTAGAGTGACGAGAGATTTATCATAAAGTCCCATGCCTAGATAAGCCTCTCCAATCCTGAGCATTGATGCAATTCTTCCCTTATAGTTGGCAGGATACGGAAGTGCTGTGCAGAGTTGTTGAGCGGTGCGAGCCCAGGCCTCGCCTTCCGCATAATTTTGTAATTCTAGATAGCAATCTGCGATTTTGAGTGCAATCCTGCACTTATCCTCGGGGTTTTTCGTAAGTTCGTATGATTTTTTGAGTTTATCAATTGCATCTCCAAATTGGCTAGCGTTCGCCAACAAATCGGCAAACATTTCTAGGAACATGTGCTTGTATTTCTCGTAACCCCGTATGCTCATGATAAACCTCTCCCCATTTACGCAGTAATCAATAGCATCGCTTTTAAGACCTAGTTCCATGCACTCCTCGCATATTGCCCTTAGCGCGCTAACATACTCCATAACCATTCCCTCGTTTTTAAAAATATCAAGGGCTTGACTGAGGTAAGGGATTGCCTCCTCGTGCGCGCCAGCCCTGTGTTTAATCTCGCCGATGTTGTGCATGATTTTTGCCATCAGTGGAGCATTTCTCATTTTTTCGGCGTGCCTAAGTGCCAGCATTAAGTGCTCCTGCGCCCTTTCAATCTCCCCCATGTCCATGAGTATCAGTGCTATGGTGTTGTGTGCTGCAATAACCTCATCATCCTTTGCCTCCTTAAGCGCCTTTCTTGCGTGCTTGAGCGCCCTATCCCACTGCCCAAGTCTTCGATAAAGCGATGCAATTTTGATGATGGTGCGCACGACCCTCCTTTTATCCCTAATTCTTTTCAACGATTCTTTATATCTCTGCAGAGCATCTGCATATTTTCGGCATTTGGCAAGCAGGTCGTTTATCGCATCGTCAATAATTTCCTTACGCCCCTCGCATCCGTACTTGGGGTTTTTAATACCTGCTCTGAGTTCGGAAATAGCTTTATCTATGTCCCCGAGCGCTATTAGGCTCACAGCCCTCAGGATGCTGAGAACCTTGCTATCATACGCCTCTGGCATATCCCCTATAACATCGCTCATGTCTACCTCTAGGGAAACAAACCACTCAAGATTGTTGCAGATAGATTTCATGACCGCATCATGGTCCCCCGCCAACTGCAAATACCTTATTCCGAGGACGATGTCCTCGATATCATTGCTCTGCATATAGTACTCAGCTATTTTTCTGTAGTATGTTGTGAGGTCGTAATTTTCCACGATCATTGAGCGAAGGGCGCTGTGAAGTGTGTAATTTCCCTCATCATCAATGAGCACCACATTCTTTTCCACAAGTCTTCTCAGAACATCAACGTAATTCTTTCCCAAACGCTCAACCTCTTCCCTGTCAACTCCTCCAAAATGTGCGGACATGTACATGAGTAAATTCTTTTCATCGCTGCTCAGCATATTCATTATGCCCTCAATATACCTCTCTCTGTGGAACTCCAGCGATTCAGGAGCAATCCTGCCTCCTATCACAACGAGCAGGGGAATCCCGCCACTCATCCTGTGAACAATATAAGCCCCTTCATCATCCACACCCAGCATTTGAGCACAGTGCTCCGGCTTGAGTTCGCCAAGATGTACCTCCACAATAACTGAGGCCAGATCCTTGAGGGAAAAAGCACCTATTCTCTTCCTTGATGTGGCAACAACCCCAATATTGCCACCGCAATGTGTAACAATAATGCGCAATGCCTGAACTAAGTTCTCCGTGCAATTGTGTATATCGTCCAGTGCTATGCATATTCCAATCTCGTACTCATCGGCAATACGGCGTAGTACTCCCAATATGTCTTCTATCGCTTCCGTGCTCCAGTTGTCCGCGGTACTCCAATCCCC